>CAZNRJ010000051.1:0-15349 GCA_964574945.1 uncultured Ohtaekwangia sp.
CAAGGGGATGTCTTGTCCATACATTCTCCGCATTCCTGATCAACCCGAGTTGGTCGGCCATTTCATTAAACAATTCCTGTTCGGTCTTAAAAAAACCAAACTTCTTCTGGCTCTTCTTCGATGTATCGCGAGCCTGCACCAACGAAGCACACGGATATTTTGTGAAGGCGCCTAACGTTGCCAGTGTAAGCCTAAGCCCCTGGTATTGCTGCTTATTCAGAATACGAAAACCCTGTGCGTTACCTTCAAAATGAGTTAGGTCAACCCACTCCTGTTCCGAAAAATGAGGCTTGTATTTCTGCCCTTCATGATGAAGAAAGAAATCACTCAGCCCATCTTCACCCGAATGCCCGAACGGAGGATTGCCCAGGTCATGCGCAAGGGAAGCGGATGCCACCACCGTACCGAAGTCGTGCGATGAGAATTTTGTTGAAAGATTTTCATGCCGTTGAATCAGAACTTCCCCTACCCGCCTGCCGAGCGACCGGCCCACACTGGAAACTTCCAGGCTGTGTGTTAGCCGGGTATGAACAAAATCATGTTTGGGCAACGGATGCACCTGTGTTTTGTCTTGCAGCCTGCGAAATGGATGTGAGAAAATAATCCGGTCATAGTCTTGCTCAAATGCACTGCGCGTAGACTCTGCCAAATCAGATTTTTGATTTAATCTTTGATAAGATAAAAGTTGAGTCCAGATCATAGTTACTCTTTCAACACCAAATCAATACACATAACAGCGGCCATAATTAACATGCGTAACGGGTTATCGGCAGGGACTTGCGAACTTATTTGCAGGATATAATTATCGGCAGAAGTAAATAATTCTTTGCCCAGGCCATTCCATTTTTTGGTAACGGTCGCAAATTCTTTTCCGTCATTGCTCACAAACTTAAAATCCCAGCTTGTCCATTTACCTTTCAGCATACAAAGTGAACGCTCACTTGCATCCAGCACTTCAAATTTACCGCCTATGCTTAAGAATTTCTGTTTAAACTTTCCAATCAACTGCTTTCGTTCATCAAATACTTCCACCGTGGAAAGAAAAAATGAAACACCGCGTTTTACGGTCAGGATTGTTTCGCCTGAAATTGTCTTAATATCCATTTCGAATGGAGTAGTTCTTTTATAATCCGTAAACCGAAACATTTTGGTGAAAAAGCCAAGATTCCCTTCGCGGCATTGAAGAATCATTTTACTGGTTTCGGGATCAAATACATCAAAGCTGTTGGCAGCTTTGAAAATTTTCACGTGCTCTTTAACGAAATAAAGGTTTTTGTTGAGGACGGGATGCATATAATTTTATGGGATCTTGTTTGAAAAGTTTTGCTAAAATAAGATAAAGTTCAGGTTGTGCGTGTTGAAACAATCCCGGCCGCTCGAAAAAATTTTCAACCGCTACCGCAAAAAATTCTTCCATGTTGCTAAAGGCATACTTCCTGAAAAAATGATTCTCATCCGCAGCCAACTTAGCCATCTCTTTTTCCGCATACTCTTCAACTTGCTTAACAACTTCCTCGTTAAACGTGGCATAGTCTACAAGTTTACTTTCAAGCCAAAGTGCATGAGCAAATTCATGGAGCAATAAATTTATACCATCATCCTGATCGTGTAATCCTTCCGCTATGCCGCGCCAACTAAAAACAATCGCACGCATGCCAGGGTTTACCTCACCTTTGTGCCTGCGCTGTGTGATTACTGAGTTGTAATAATCGGGGTAGACAATGATGCGTTTATAATACGAAAGGCTTTTCTTTGGCAGGAATAAAATCAACTGTGCTGCTGCGCACGAAATGATTGCCTTCATGGCCCGGGTTAACTTTAAATTATCCCGCGAAACAAAATCAAAGTACTCATACTGATCACGCGCCAGGCGAAGGAACTTTAATTTCAATGACCAGGGCAGCGAAGTGTAGAAAATGTATTTGTGGTTAAGAAAGCGATGAAAGATAGGCCCGTAATAAAAACGAAAGCGCACTTCCTGGTATCCTTTATACAGGAGCTGCGCCAACACTGCTAACAACGCAAATCGCATGTTATATTTTCTTTAGCAATTCAGCCATCGAAACCGAGTCTTGTATAATTGATTTAACCGTGCTAATCGCTACGCGTTCCTGCTTCATGGTATCACGGTCGCGGATTGTTACCGTATTGTCTGCTAATGTTTGATGATCGATGGTGATGCAATAGGGTGTGCCAATAGCATCCTGCCTGCGGTATCGCTTTCCGATCGCATCCTTCTCTTCATAGAAACAGCGGAAATCGAATTTTAGCAAGTTCATGATTTCATGTGCTTTCTCCGGCAGGCCATCTTTTTTCATCAACGGAAGGATGGCAACTTTATTGGGAGCCAAAGCAGCAGGAATTTTTAAAACAATCCTGTCACTGCCATCTTCTAATTTTTCTTCCTTATATGAAGATGCCAATACCGACAAAAACATCCGGTCCAAGCCGACAGAAGTTTCCACTACGTAAGGAATATAGTTCTGATTGTCTTCCGAATCGAAGTATTGCAATTTCTTCCCGGAGAATTTTTCGTGGCTCTTCAAATCAAAATCGGTTCGCGAATGAATACCTTCCAATTCGCGAAAGCCCATCGGGAAATTGAATTGAATGTCGCACGCAGCGTTGGCATAATGTGCCAGATTAAGATGATCATGAAAGCGATAGTTTTCCGCACCGATCCCCAACGTTTGATGCCACTTCATCCGTTTCTCTTTCCAGAACTCATACCATTTCATTTCTTCGCCCGGCTTTACAAAAAATTGCATTTCCATTTGTTCAAACTCGCGCATGCGAAAAATAAACTGGCGCGCTACAATTTCGTTGCGGAAAGCCTTTCCGATTTGGGCAATCCCGAAAGGGATTTTCATACGCCCTGTTTTCTGAACATTCAAAAAGTTTACAAAAATTCCCTGTGCAGTTTCGGGGCGCAAATAAATTTTGTTGGAATCATCCGCTACCGATCCCATTTCTGTTGAGAACATAAGATTAAACTGGCGCACATCCGTCCAATTCTTTGTGCCTGAAATCGGGTCAGCTATTTCCAAATCAATAATCAATTGCTTTAACCCAACCATGTCGCCATCGGCAAGAGTTTGCTTTAAGCGTTCGTTGATTTCATCAATTTTTTTCTGATACTCAACCACGCGCCCATTCGTTGCAACAAACATCGCGCGGTCAAAGTTTTCAAAGCGCTTGGCTGCTTTCTCTACTTCCTTCTCAATTTTTTCTTCGAGCTTTTCAATTACGCCTTCTACCAGTTGATCGGCCCGGTACCTTTTTTTAGAATCCTTATTATCCAGCATGGGATCGTTAAAAGCATCCACATGACCCGATGCTTTCCACGTAGTCGGGTGCATAAAGATTGCCGCATCGATCCCTACAATATTATCATGAAGCAGTGTCATGAACTTCCACCAATACTCTTTGATATTATTCTTTAGCTCCGATCCGTTTTGCCCGTAATCATATACAGCACTTAAGCCATCATAAATTTCGCTGGAGGGAAAAATAAACCCATACTCCTTCGCATGGGAGATTACATTTTTAAAAAGATTGTCTTCCTGGTTTGCCATAAGCGGCAAAGATAGAATTAGTAGGTAGCAGAAGGAAGGAGTTGTTGGTATTAAATTTCAAAAAAATTAAACGGGCAATGAGATGGTGAACTTAGTCCCTTCACCAAAGACTGATTCAAAGGAAATTTTGCCATTTAGTTTATCGGCTGTTTCTTTGGCAATGTAAAGGCCTAACCCAGAGCCTGGCACCGAATCATTAGCCCTGTAAAACATATCAAAGATTTTAACCTGATGCTCGGGGCGAATGCCAATACCATTATCCTCAATGTCTATTATGCATCGATCGCCTTGCAGCGCAGCATAAACCATAAGGCGTGGCTGAGCCTTGAACATGGCCATATACTTAAATGCATTACTGATCAGGTTGTTTAAGATTACGCGTAACCGCGATTCGTCTGTTCTTAGCCTGAGCGCACCATCTATCTTAACCTCAATCCTGATTTTGCCCGAGTCGATTGAATACTTTAATGTATTAATCACTTCTTCTACAACCGATTTTAGATTTACCAAAGTAAGCGACACTTCTAACCTTGTGTTCCTGGAATATTCAACAATATCTTTAATGTAATTGTCCATTACTTTCACGCGCTCATCCATTAATGAAAGATACGTTTGCGCTTCGTCCTGATCCCGTTGAGCCAGGTGAATAAGTCCTGCCATTGAGCTGAGCGGGGCACGCAGGTCATGCGAAGCACTGTATACAAAACGATCTAATTCCTGGTTGACTTTGGTCAACTCCCTGTTTTTCTGAAGAATATTTTTTTCGGAGTTCGTGACCATGCGATCAAAGAAAATAATAATCAGAATTCCGATGACGAGCACCATTAAGAAACTGATGATTAAATAAAAGTGAGCTTCATTTGGATTAAAGCGGGCGGGCTTAAAAATCGCCACCATAAAAAGTAAAAAACTCAATACCGTAAATCCAATACCCAGCCATCGTTGGCGATAGCCGAATACCGCCAGCGCCCCTAAACTGCAGGGTATAAAATAAAAATACGACCCTGTTTGAAGTGGATCGAGGTCGACACTTGAAAAATAGAATGCAAGTGCATTTCCACGAACCAAATGAATAATGATGGCCATATTAACTTTCCCCCACCGCAGAAGGAACAGGCATAGTGTTGATACGATAAACCCAATGAATAAAGAAAACGGCTTGCCTGCATCGTTCCAGAGATTGACCAAAAAGAAAAAAAGATCAATTCCTACATACATTAGTATGAGATAGGCACCGAGTATTATCTTTCTCTTTTCACTTTCTGTTTCCAGGACCCGATCTCGTAAAACAAATTTTTGGATGCCCATGTGTTATAAATTAGGTAACCAAACCGTGAACCGGGAGCCTTGTCCTGCCAGGGAATGAAACTTGATAGACCCGTTTAACTTAGTCAATGTTTCCCTGACAATGTAAAGGCCAAGACCTGAGCCTTGCGATTTTTCGGAAGCGCGATAAAACATTTCAAAGATTCGGGAATGATGCTCTGCAGCTATGCCCAGCCCATTATCTTCTATTTCAATTCGAACCTGGTCGCCCTCGGCTTCGGCCCTTATCAATACCTCTTGTTGCTCCTTTCCGTGATCGTGATACTTAAAGGCATTGCCTATCAGGTTTTGAAGAACAACCTTCAACCGGGGTAAATCGGAAACAATGCTTAGGGAAGGTGCAATATCTACCCTCACATAAATTTTTTCCATGCCCTCCGCAAACTTCAGGTTATCAACTGTCTCCTTTATAATAGGCAAAAGGACAAAATTTTCCCGCTTCACGTCTTGCCTTGCATTGCGCGAAAAATCTATAATCTCTTTGATGAACCCATCCATATTGTCAATGCGTTGCTTCATTAACTCAAGGCATTCTTTAACCTCTTCAGGGCTTTGCGTTTTTTGGGTTACTTCAATAAGACCTAACAGCGACCTCAACGGAGCGCGAAGGTCATGTGAGGCGCTGTAAACAAATCGGTCCAGCTCCTTGTTGGTTTTTGCCAGTAACTCATTCTTTTTCAGGATTTCCCTTTCGGTACCATGGTTAACATCAATCAGAAAGTATAATAGTGTGATGCCGGTAACAAGCGCAATAACAAAATTTGTCGCAAAACTAATTTGAATATATTCTTCGGTTAACACACGCTTGGGTAGAATGGAGAAGTTGCCCCAATAGGAAAGAAAAAATAAAATCACAGAAAGAATCACAAAGAAAATTGCAAGCGTTCGGTCCTTTCGTCCAAAAAGTGTAACACTGGTTATTCCCGTTATTACAAAAAATATATAAACTCCGCTCCTATAACTATCGCTGGAAGCAAACAAAAAAACAATGGCATTAATAAGCGATAGAAAAAGAATGTTTGACAGAAGGTATTTCTTTTTGCGATTGAGAATAAAGGTGATTGCGCCTGTAACTATTACCGCGATATAATACAGATCGTTTCCTGATACATGATTGTACCGGTCCATAAACATATAAGCAATACCTACCAGAAGGGAAACTACAATCAGGTGCCCACGTAAAATGGCATTCTTGTAATCAACCCAGGAATCAATGTAAGTATCCTTACCAATAATAAGGTCTCTGAATTTTCTCCTAAACATTCCTTAAATCATCAGCGCAAAGTAATATATAAATTAGCTTTATAGCGAGCTACTTCCCATTGCAATAACTCCTCTTTTTTTGCGCCAATAAAGGATTTCAGGCAATTGCCTCCTTCAGAAAGTCATTTAACGACTTAGCCGAGCGACAGGCTTCAGCGACTTTTTTAACAAAATTTTTGTTGGCCACCTCAGCATCGGTAAAGCTGTGCGATACGATGTAACTCTTGTACTTTAGCAGGTCAATGTTTGGATGATCTTTAGGGTAACCCTTTGGGGCAGTTTTTAATTTGTCGAAATCGCCCAGGGCCGGGAATAACTTTTTGAATTTCTTATCATCCAGGATTTTTTGAAATCCCTTTGTATTGTAATCTATTTCCTGGCGAATCTTAGCAAGCTTTTCATTGTCGGGCATATACATACCGCCTGCCACAAAGCTTTTTCCGGGTTCAATGTGAATGTAGTAACCCGGCTCCTGTTCCATCTTACCGTGTTCAGACATGCCTGCCCCCATATTTACTTTATAGGGCCGCTTGTCTTTGCTAAACCGAACGTCACGATAAATTCGAAAGGCAAGCTTGCGCGGGTTAATCCCGCCAAGGCTTTCATCGAACTTCAATAACTCTTTGTGGAGTTGTTCTAAAAAATCTTCAAACTCAAGTTTAACCGCTATGTATTTAGGCTTATTCTTTTCGAACCACTCGCGGTTGTTATTTTTTGAAATCGCTTTTAGAAATTTTAAGATGTTTTCCATAACGTGGTAAGACTCGTTTAAAAAATTTAAAAACTACATCATCGGCAATGTAACGGATTCTGAGTGAACCGATTCATGCTTGCCTGGAATCGACAGCATTTCACCGCATTTACAATAGAAAATAAGTCCTTTATAGGAGGTGAGATATTGGTATTGATTTCTAAAAAGACCCGCCCTGGAAGTAACAATCATCAATCCTTCGTTCCTGCTCATCAGGTTCTGAAAATCCTCCGGAGAGATTCTCGCAAATACTCCATTCATTTTAAGGATTTGTCGCGTATTAGCATGCACATGTGGTGTCATCCCAAATAATATTTAGTGTTTAACAATTCTAAAGGGCATCTCTAAAAACCTTATTTTTTTATAGCCTCAACCCCTCCCCCTTCTCCAAAAGAGAAGGGTACAAGGAGTTTTTAGAGATGCCCTAAAGATACTCAACAATTGCCTCAAGCCCGATACCCCGCGAGGCTTTTACTAAAACGGTTGATTCCGTGATTGGATTTGCTTTAAGATATTCGATCAACTGATCTTTTTTCTCAAACAATTTCCCTTTTTCATAAATCGTGGTTGCTGCTCTCATAAGGGTGCCACAAAATAATACCTGGTCAAATTTATTCGCAGCCAGTAATTCCCCAATTCTTCTATGTTCTGCCTCAGCCTCACCTTCCAACTCAAACATATCGCCAAGTATTACAACTTTCTTTGATGCTTTTATGGCAGCAAGATTTTCAATAGCCGCCTCCATAGAACTTGGGTTGGCATTGTAGGCATCTAAAATAATTGTGTTGGTCCCTTTTTTAATCACTTGCGAGCGCATGTTTCCCGGCACATATCCCGCCACAGCAGCATTCGCTTCATTTGCATCCACTTCAAAATATTTTCCAATGCAAAGCGCGGCTGCAATATTTTCAAAATTGTAAGCACCCATCAATTGCGTTTGCACGACCTCGCCATTCTCAGCTTCATAGCGAATGAAGGGATCGGCATCTAACAACCTTGCCGGATAATAATCTCCCGCTGCCGGATAAAAGTATGGTTTAGCAAATCGTTTTGCCATGTTGGTGAAGATCGGGTTTTGCGAATTGATAAACACAACCCCATCATGCGTAAGCAAATGCTGATATAATTCTGATTTACCCCGCACGATATTTTCAAATCCGCCAAACGTACCAATGTGAGCCCTGCCGATATTGGTTATAAATCCATGGGTGGGATTTGCAATGGAGCACAACAACGCAATTTCACCTACATGATTAGCGCCCATTTCAATTACAGCAATCTCTGTAGATTGATCAATGCTTAAAATAGAAAGCGGAACACCAATATGGTTATTCAAATTGCCTTTGGTGGCAAAGGTTTTATACTTATTGCTAAGCACTGCATTCAATAATTCTTTGCTGGTCGTTTTGCCGTTAGATCCGGTAAGCCCAATCACCGGAATGGTTAACTGGTTGCGATGGTACCGGGCAAGATCTTGCAGGGCTGTCAATGTATCATTCACCAGAATGCACCGATCATCCGTTACAAAAGCTGCATCATCAATCACCGCGAAGCTGGCTCCTTTCCCTAACGCTTCTTTGGCAAACTCATTGGCGTTAAACTTATCGCCACGCAGTGCAAAAAAAATTGAACCTGCCCGTATTTGCCGGGTGTCCGTAGAAATTGATCCTGCCTGCAGGAATTTCTCATATAGCTTTTCAGTTTGCATGTGTATTCGGGCCGGGTAAAGTATCTTGCAGGCAAGATAACAGGTGGCCGTGTGTCCACGTTATAGAATGTGAATAATTTTGAATGCGTAACCTCTGCCTTTTACTGTTTGTTGTACTTCCCGCATGGGCGCAAGGCCAGTTTACCTATATACTGGATCAAAGCATTGCTGTAGAAGCAGATGGAAAAACCATTTCGCTACCGTGGGCTGGGGGACTTAATGCGGTTCAGGTAAATACAATGGATTTGAATGGCGATGCCAAAATCGATCTTGTTTTATTCGATCGTGCAGCCAATAAAATCCTCACATTCTTAAATGAGTCCAATCACTATGTGTATGCGCCAGATTACGAAGAATTATTTCCATCAGAAGTAACTCAATGGTTGTTGCTGCGTGATTTTAATTGCGATGGAAAGAAAGATATCTTCACCAGCGATCCGTTTGGGATTACTGTTTTTGTAAATACAACCAGGCCTAATGAGAAATTAAGCTGGCGGCCGTTCAATCCGGGGTTCCCGCTTCTTACCAAAGGGTTTACAAGCAATGTAAATCTTAAAGTAAATGAATCTGATATTCCAGCCATCGATGATATTGATGGCGATGGGGACCTGGATATTCTAAATGTCCGGTTCGTAGGGATAGGTACTATTGAGTGGCACAAAAATTTAAGCATGGAACGCACCGGCAGCTGCGATTCGCTTCAACTTGAAAGGGTAACTCAAAACTATGGCAACTTCGAAGAATGTTCGTGTGGCAAATTTGCCTTCGGCCAAACGTGTGCCTCATTACCCGGAGGCCGAACACAACATGCCGGTGGCAAAACATTATTAACAATTGACCTGGATAATGATGGCGATCGCGAAATCCTTTTCTCTGAAGAAACATGCAGCCGTTTGTACATGCTTGAAAATAGGGGAACGGCTGAAGATGCGCTGATGACAAGTGCAGTCGGGTTCCCTGCTTCCAACCCAATCAACTATTTAGTTTTTCCTGCTTCTTATTTAGAGGATGTAGACTTTGACGGGAAAACCGATTTGATTTCTTCCCCTAATATCTATTCGCGCACGTTCCAAAATATAAATTTTAAAGAGTCGATGTGGTTCTATAAAAACACGGGCACCGCACAACTCCCCCAATTCACGTTTCAAAAAACAAACTTTTTGCAAGATCAAATGATTGACGTAGGTGATTTTGCAACACCTGCTTTTATTGATGCCGATGGAGATGGTGACCAGGATATGTTTATCAGCAATTATACAGGTTCCAATTTTGCCAGCTCTGTTTATCACTACGAAAACACAGGCACAGCCGATGAAGCTAAATTCAAATTGATAACCACCGATTTCATTAATTTTTCGTTAGCTAATTTCTTCAATGTAAAACTCCAGTTTGCTGATATGAATGGAGATGCCACCCTGGATTTTGTATTTACCGGAACCAGCCAGCAGAGCGGGGCTACGTCATTGTTTTTTCTTCCCAACATATCCACCAATGCTCTTAATTTTGCCGGCCAATCGCTTCAATCCACTAACCTTTCAATTGCCGAAACCGAAAATATTTTGGTGGTGGATGTTAACCAGGATGGATTAAATGATCTGCTTGTTGGCAAAGCGACAGGGGCTGTTCAATATTGGAGAAATGTTGGCCCTGCCGGTCAGCTTAACTTTACCTTGCAAAACGGAGCCTTCCTGGGTTTAGGGGCAAGCACCGACAGGCAAAGCCCCGCACTGGCCGCAGGCGATCTTGATGCCGATGGCCGAAGTGATTTAATAGTATCTAATCAACGGGGCGAGCTTACTATTTATGGAGATTTTCGCGCACAGAACAGTAACGTTGTTGGAATAACTGATATTCTCTATAATTCATTTACAGGAAATTACGGGGCTAAAAACTTTGGCGGGCGCGGATGGCCTACCATCGTAAATCTATTTAACAGCGACCGTCCGGCCGTGGTGTATGGAAATGCGTTAGGCGGACTTCATGTTTTGAGGAATGAGGAAAGTAAAGAGTTGCCCGATGAACCCGTGGTCGATATTTTTCCAAACCCGGTAGAGCGAAACGGGGTCATGAAAATTAAAGCAGACCGAAATGTGATTGTTCAGTTTTATACAGCACTCGGACAAAAACTTTCAGAATCTTATTTCATCCCTGCCAACCAGGAATACCCTATTCAGTTTTCGAATGTAACAGCCGGGCTCTATCTTGCACACTTTACGTACAACGGAAAATCAACCGCCAGGCGCTTTGTCATTCACTAAGTACTTTTTCCAATTATGAATTCTTTTGCCGTCATCTTTGATATGGATGGTGTTATTATCGATAGCAATCCATTCCACAAAATTTCACTTCGCCAGTTTTGCGCGCAGCATGGTTATCACCTGAGTGATGAAGAATTGCTCAATAAAATTTATGGCCGCACCAACAATGATTGGATTAGAAATCTTTTTGGGGATCTTCCTAAAGAAAGAATTTTAGAACTGGGTGAAGAGAAGGAAGCGCTCTTTCGCGAGCTCTATAAAAACGAAATCAAACCGCTGGCCGGATTAGAAAGTTTTTTGAAATTGCTTGAAGCCCGGAAAATAACCAAAGCCATTGGCACATCCGCACCGCGCAGCAATGTGGATTTTTGTTTGGCTGCAACCCGCCTCGAAAAATATTTCGAAACGATTCTGGATCAGTCGGATGTTGAACATGGCAAACCAAATCCGGAGATTTACCTGAAAGTAGCTAACCGGATAGGGTTCGCGCCTAAGCAGTGTATCGTATTTGAAGATTCCCTTTCGGGTGTTGAGGCAGCACAACGGGCAGGATCAAAAGTTGTGGGCGTAACAACCACCCATAGTCGCGAAGAATTAAGTCATACCGATTTTGTTATTGATGATTTTACGGGACTTACACCCGAAAAATTGTTTAAAGAAGTTTATGATTAGCGAATTAAATTAATTTGTCAACTTATCAATATCATTTTCACTTTACGCGGAGTCCCTCCTCACACTCATCCATCACTCCCGGAATCTCCGCTACGAAAGGGTCGGCTCGCTTTAGCCTTGCTCCAATCTGGGTTTAGTCCTCTTTCTTCCAATTCTTCTCGTTCCTCAACCGAGCGAATAGTTTCATCGCTTCCTTCGGTGTTGCTTTCCCCTGCTGTGCGATAGACTGCTTCTTCACCCGCACGTCCTCCCACAAACCCACGCTGGGAACTGCTTCCCACTCTCTGTTCGTTATCCAGTCCGGTTTCATCTGGTTGTTCATATTGTTCTACATCATCAATATCCCCGTTGTCAATATCGAAAACCATGTATTACTTTCTAAGCCGTAAGGCAGAGGTTACCCATTTAAAGCAGGTGCTGGAGAAGGTGTTGGGAAAATAAGCTATCTTTAACTAAGCAAAACCGGAATTTTATGAATGCAAAAGCTGAAATAAAGTGGATACAATCCGAAATTGAAAAAGTAAATGATGAATCGTTGATAGAAATCATTGTCAAGCTTTTAAAATACCGTCAGTCATCCATTAATGCCTGGCTGGATGAATACAATAAAGAATTGGATGAAGCCAACGCACGGATTGAGTCCGGCAAGTTTATCACGCAGGAAGACCTGGAAAAAGAAGCCTCTCAGTGGTGAAAAAGAAAGGAGAAACTTATCCATGTCATTTCATTCGTGGCACACCTCTGCGAAGAATTAAAAGTTACTTTTCTATCATTTTCTTGAACAAAAGTTTTACCGAGTCCTCACTAAAATGAGTGGGGATTTCAGCCGTAAAATGTACGTTAAAAGAAGTATCAATTGATTGAATGTTTATTTCACCCGCATAACATATCAAGCCACTGTTAAAGAAATGCGCTTTATATGAGATCATGAAGTAGTCCCTATCTGAAATTTTTTTATAATAGAGTAACTTATAGATATCCCTTAATGCACTTAAATTTTCTTTATCTGAGAGATAGTCGACATCATATCTTGTGTAAATAAACTTATCCAAAATTGCCAACTGCTGGTCGTTGGATAAATATTGTGATGGTGGATATTCATTAAATGTATTACTACAGGAGAATAATCCAAAAAAGAAAGGGAAATAAATCCGCATGAGAAAGTATTTTTTCAAAAAATTGGCACTCAACATTAATAATCTTTTTTAAACTTGTGTGGATGATTGGGCATTATGACATAGCCTGTTATAAATGCCCTTCTTGCTTCAGGTAATCAAATCATTTGTAAACAATATCATAACCAGCGGTGTGTTCGATCAATGACAACCATTCATGACAAGTTATGGTAATGAAATAGATACCTTCCGATTCTGATATTTTACGTTTTGTACTCACTGTGCTTTTTTCTTTTGATCTCGATTTTAATCTCTGTATCAACTTATCAATATCATTTTCACTTTACGCGGAGTCCCTTCCTCTCGCTCATCCATCACTCCCGGAGACTCCACTGGGAAGGGGACTTGGGCTTGAAAAAAGGAACATTATTTTACAACAAGGTCAACATCATTCGAGAGGAGACAGCCCTTAAAAAGTACTGCATCATTTAACCTGATATCTTCCTCCAACTCCTGCTGCGTAATCTCCCTAAGAACGTCTTGTTGATAGTACAGTAACTTAAGCTTGTAGGTTCCTGGAAAAACAAAATTAAAATCCCTTAAATTGACTTGCTGTTTAAAATTCAATGTCTCGCCTTTTTTGACTATTTGAATTGAATTTCGAAACCATATCTTTGATTTCGTCATTTGTCTTTCCAAGACCGACATTGGTTTCCAATTAATACTATCTGGCATTCTACCTAATGGCTTTACTTGCTCTCCATTTTTATCATAGATATAAACATATCTTACCGCAGATAAAAAAATTGTATCACAAAATACTTTGTCGTTAAATTCTGCAAATTCAAAAAATCTATTAAAGTTATAAAGAAGAAAATTCTTGTCCGATGTATTGATTAACTTAAAATTAAGTTCAACGCAATTGAGTTTACATGGGTCAGTAATACTTTCCATCAAACTGGTTGTGTGCAGTTCTTTTGTTGAAATAACCCAATATAGTGTTCCCTTCTCTTTAGGTGTGCTGCAATTCAAAAAGAATAAAAAGAAGAATAAAAGTAAAACCCTCATTTAGTATAAATCTAACTCCTTCCAAGCGGAGATCCCGCTTCGGGGACTCCTGCGCCTTCTGACTTTCCTGACTTAGTTCTCTTCATCATTTACTTACTACACTCATTATCCCAATTCACTCTTCATTTTATTCCGCTTTGTCTTTCACTTTACGCGGAATACCTCCCCTCACTCATTCCATCACTCCCGGAGACTCCCTACGAAGGGAAGAAGTTTATAATTAATTAGCGAATTAAATTATTCGCAAAGGCATACTTAATTAATCCTACAATAGAGGTAGTATTGGTTTTTCGAAAAATGTTTTTGCGATGGGTTTCAACGGTTCGCTCACTGATAAATAATCTCTCTGCTATCTGTTTGTTGGAATTTTCTTTAGCAATCAGGCTCAATATCTCACGCTCGCGTTCGGTAAGGAGTTCTTCCGGCTGATCATTGCTCATGTCAGTAAGCATAAGTTTGGTAATCTCCGGACTTACATAAGCCATCCCTTTTGCTATCTGCAATAGCGCAGACTTAAGTTCTGCCTGCTGAATGCTCTTTAGCAAATAGCCATCTACCCCTTCTTTTAAAATTTGTTTTACAAGAATCCCCTCGTCATGCATGCTAAGGATCACACGCTTCGTTGCCGGAAACTTTGCCTTTGACTTCACACATAATTCCAACCCATTGGCGCCCGGCAGGCTGTAATCTGTAAGCAGGATATCGGGCCTGCTTTTATCCATAAGGGCAAGGGCGTCTTCTGCATTACCGGCTGTTCCAAGTATTTCAAATCGCCCATCCTGATCAAACATCGATTTTAAACCATCCAGCACAATATGGTGATCGTCTACCAGAAAAAGTTTGATGGATGGACTATTGCTCATGTGCGATAAAAATAGCCGATCGCGATCAATTAGTGGAATCCCTGGGGAAGAAATTGAAGTGGAATATTCTCAGGCCGATAAACATTTGGCAAACGACCCCAGTTAAGAAAAATGATGAAAACAATGGCGAGCAATGAAAGACCCACCGCCAGCATGTTCGAATTTATCGGATTCAATTGTAAAAACCCGAGCACAAAAGAAAAAATAAATGCAGCTACTACTGCGCTGCAAGCCCACATCAATAAGCTTTTTATATTCTTACCACAGGTATACTCAGCAGTACTTTTGTCCTTCATGTGAAAGTGGAGTATTCGAATAAATGTGGCGTATTGGCGCGACCGGTCTTCGCGTTCGCGATTGGGTAGATAGTATTGATTGGTAATAATAATAGGTTGTTGCCCATCCGGCTGAATCACCGCTTTAAACCTGGTTTTCGATTTGCACAACCGAACCGTTAAAATATTTGCATAAGGAATAACACGTTCCTGGCCTTCGGATTGAATGGTAAGGTTATACTCCGTAAGAATTGCGGTGCAGGGTTTTTCCTGCAAACTGTTTTTATAGGTATACTCCCCCGAAGCTTTCATACCCTTAAAAGTACCCTGAGGATTTGGGAGAAGAAATACCACTTTCGGGGTATTTGCACTCCGTACCAGTACGGATATCAGGCCAATTAGTGTTAAGTGAATTGTTAATAGAAGTCATCTCAAAAATACTTTGTCATCGCGGACAGCGTTCCGCGATCTCGAA
>CAZNRJ010000052.1:0-6136 GCA_964574945.1 uncultured Ohtaekwangia sp.
CTTTTTTGCAAGGCATTGCGGGTTGGGTTAGCCCCCCGCGCGTATGCATAGCCTTTGTGTTTGGCAGGCGATTCCTGCACATAGGTAGAAGTTTGATAAATAGGAGTCATGATGGCCCCCGTTGAAGGATCGGGCTCAACCCCCGAATGGACTGCTTTTGTACCAAATTTCATGTTATCTGTTTTTTGCAATATTAATCAAACTGGCCTAAGAGAGGGCTAATATTTGCCAGGAACCCAATTATTCCTAAAAACAACTTCAATCAGACGCCTATTTACATTAGCTTTAGTACCCTTTGCAACCTGGGTTGCAGTCTGGTGTTTAATCTAACCTAATATCTTTCGTTATGAACTTGAAAATTTCCATTCTGTCGGTTATTCTTTTAGCCGGTGTCTTTTTGGCTCAAGGCCAGAACTCAGTGGGTATAGGAATAGTGAATCCTAATAAAAATGCAGTCCTTGATTTGGTGTCGCAAGGAAATAACCAGGGACTCCTGGTGCCGAGGCTGACAACCGCCCAGCGAACAGCAAATTCTTTTACGTCTTCACTGACTAATAATGAAAATGGCCTTTTGGTCTTTGACAGCAGTGATAATACTTTTTATTTCTGGCAAAACAGTCAGTGGCTTCCTTTTAAAACAGGGTTAGAGTTAACAGCAGGTGACGGAGTTGCAATTAATGGCAATTCGATTTCAATAGTACCTCAGGACCTTCAATTGACCGGTAGCACGTTAAGCATTACTAACAATCCTTCTGCCACACCAATTGACCTTACCCCCTTTGCGGGAGTAAACACAGATAACCAAACTCTTACCTATGCTCCGGCCTCCGGGCTTTTAACAATCAGCAGGTTATTGGGTGATCAAAGCGTAACCGTAATACCGGCAGGGCCAGCAGGTGGTGACTTATCCGGCTCATTTCCAAATCCGGTTGTTAATGCGAACTCAATAACGAGTGCTAAAATTTTGGATGGAACTATAGCTACTGCCGACTTGGCGAATGCCTCGGTTACGGCAGCAAAGTTGGCAGCAACCGGAGTTACTTCAGGTTCTTATGGTTCCGCTACCCAGGTTCCAAACTTTACTGTAGATGCGGAAGGAAGGTTGACGACCGCAGGCAATACAACAATTGCGGGGGTTACTCCAGGCGGTGCAGCTGGTGGAGATTTAACGGGTACATTTCCAAATCCGGTAATAGCTGCCAACTCCATTACAAGTGCAAAAATTTTAGATGGTGCGGTAACCAGCGCTGATATTTTAGATGCTACCATAGCTACAGTAGATTTAGCCAATGGAGCAGTCACTGCAGCAAAATTAGCCAATACAGGGGTGTCGATTGGCACATACGGATCGGCAACAGAAGTATCACAAATTGTAGTTGATGCACAAGGAAGGATTACTTCTGCGAGCAATGTTACCATTACTGGTGCCGCCCCCACAGGTGCTGCTGGTGGTGATCTGACAGGCAATTTCCCTAACCCTACAGTGGCAAACAATGCTATTACAAGTGCAAAAATCCTTGACGGAACAATCACCACGGCAGATTTGGCAAACGCATCAATCACTTCAGCAAAGTTAGATGCCACCGGAGTAACGTCAGGCTCTTATGGATCAGCTACGCAGGTTCCGAATTTCACGGTTGATGCGCAAGGAAGATTGACAACAGCAGGTAACACTACAATTGCAGGAGTTGCCCCGGGTGGTGCTGCGGGTGGAGACCTTACAGGAACTTACCCAAATCCAACCCTGGCGGTGGGGTCGGGCAATAGTTTGGTGGCTGCAATCAACAATGCATCCACTACCGGAACAGTTAATACGAATAGATTGAACAATGAGGTAGTGCTCGATACGGAATCACCAACAGGGGGTGATGTATCAGGTACTTTTAGCGCAGGATTAACGATCAATAATAGTTCGGTTACCCCTGTCAAAATTGCACCGGGTGCAAATGGCCAACTCCTTACAACAGTAGCAGGCGCAACTGCCTGGACAACTCCAACTTTTGGAACAGTGACCAGTGTGGCTGCCGGTACCGGTTTAACAGGCGGACCAATTACTACAACAGGGACGTTGGGTTTAACCAACACAGGAGTTACAGCAAATACTTATGGCAATGCAACCAATGTTTCTCAAATAACTGTTGATGCACAAGGGAGGATTACTTCTGCAGCGAGTGTTCCGATTAGTGTTGCTCCGAGTGGTGCTGCAGGTGGCGATTTGGCTGGAACATATCCTAATCCAACAGTAGCAACTGGCGCAGTAAATTCTGCAAAAATTTTAGATGGAACTATAGTGAATGCTGACATAAGTACAACTGCAGCCATCGATGTTTCGAAATTTTCGGTGGGTACAGTAGGTCAAGTATTGACAACTTCAGGGGGTATTGCAGGTTGGGCAAATCCAAGTGGAAGTGTTTTAATAAATAATGTCGGACTTCGAAATTTGTTTGCAGGTGCATCAGTAGGAGGCAATGGTACAGATAACGCTTTTTATGGTTTTGGTGCTGGGGCTGTAAATACAGGAAACTATAATGTATTTATTGGAAGCCGAGCAGCTGAAGCACACACAACTGCTGGTTTAAGCACGATCATTGGCTGGCGGGCAGGGCAACTTGGTAACCACCAAGGAAATACATTTATAGGGGCTGAAGCCGGTGAAAATGTTACAACGCTAAATGTGAGCACCTATATTGGCGAGAAAGCTGGTTGGAATACGACTACGGGTACAAGCAATGTAATGGTCGGTCAGCGGGCCGGTGAAAATTCAACAACAGGGTTTTCAAATGTTTTGATCGGAACACGAGTGGCGGGAACCAATATGACAGGCACAAGGCTCACCATTATTGGCGTTGATGCTAATGTCAGCGCAGGAAACCTGAACAACGCAACAGCAATAGGTGAAGCGGCCATAGTTTCTGCAAGCAATAGTATGGTATTCGGTAACAATGCTGTTGTTGGATGGGGCTTTGGGGTTGCACCTGGAGCTGCTGCCATTCGAGTAGGTACAGGAGCGACTAATGGAAACGGTGCGACATTGACCCTCACAGGTACTTGGACAAGTACATCTGACCGAACTAAAAAGCATAACATTGGAAATCTTCAATATGGGCTAATTGAAGTTCTCAAACTGCGACCCGTTGAATATTTATGGAATACAACTGATCAAAAGGATTTTGGATTTATTGCACAAGAAGTAAAAAATATTTTGCCTGAAATTGTGTATGGAGAAGAAGGGCAAATGTCTATTTCCTATGGACAAATCACTGCTGTTTTAACTAAAGCTGTCCAAGAACAACAAAAAGAAATTGAGGATTTGAAGAACCAACTTTCAAAAAGTGAAAAACAAGTTGAAGCCATGGAGGCCTCTATTCAAAATTTAAAAACCCAGAACGCTGAAATCGTTTCAATGAATGAAGAACTTGAAAAGATTAAGAAAATTTTGGGTTTAGAAGCGAGTGTAAAGGGCAAAAAATAGAATCTTAGCAATGCGATTCGCAAAAGAAATTTAACATGAGAAATAAATTTTTGGGAAGCATGTTTCTTGTTGGAGTCAGTTTATGTGCGGGTGCGCAAGGCTTTTACAACAAAGGATCAATTGTCAGTTTATCAGCGCAGGCAATTTTAACTGTGCCCGACAGCCTGGTGAATACGGGTACGTTAAAAAACGATGGTGACCTGAGAATTTCCGGAGCATGGATTAATTTGGGCACGTATGATGCCGGCCTTGGGAAGATTAATTTCAATAGCAATTTACCGCAAACAATCAATCACAACGACCAGGCATTTCGAAAACTGACGATTAGCGGAACAGGCGAAAAACAATTTCTGGCAAATATTACCATTGAGTCTGAGTTGGATTTACAAAACAGCAATCTCAGATCGATTAATGGAGCTAAGATTATTTTTGATCCGGGAGCTGTAATCACAGGAGGGTCTAACCAATCTCATGTGGTAGGCCCCGTGGAGGCAAAAGGTTCAGGTAATTGGATTTTCCCGGTAGGGAATGGAACAACCTATTTGCCTGTTGAAGTGTTGAATGTTACAAATACAGCGGCTTCAGCTACGCTTACGTTAACTGAACTTACTTCCTCTCAGCTATTAAGTGGAGATGCTGAGTTGGTAAAGCTTTCATCAAAGCGATATTGGGAATTGGTTTTGAATGGCGGCAATATTAATTCGAGTCTTATCAAATTACCCCTATCCGGTGAAGATGGTTTAACGGATAACTTAGATTTGTTAGTCGTTGCATCAAGCAACACGGCCACCGGTGGATACGCAAGTATTGGTCAATCTGATTTGACCGGATCGCTTTCCTCAGGATCGATTACTAGCAAGGAAACCCCGGCTCTAAAATATTATACAGTAGCTGCTGTAAGTGGAGAAACAGGTATTGAGGTATACAATGGTATTTCCCTTAGCAATGACGGAAAGAACGATTTTCTAAGAATTAAAAACATTGAATTATATCCTTCATGTAAAGTTGCCATTTTTAACAGGTGGGGAGACAAGGTTTTTGAAGCTGTAGGGTATAATAACCAAATCTCCGACAAGCGATTTAATGGAGATTCCAAATCAGGTGGTAATAAGGTTCCTGCAGGTACTTATTTTTATTCAATAGATTTGGCTGATGGCAAAAAACCAACTACTGGCTACCTCGAAATCAAATAGATCGACTAATGTCAAATTTTTCTAAGTAGTCGGAAACCCGTTTCACAAAGCTTCCGCCCAACGATCCATCCACTACCCTGTGATCATACGAATGAGATAAGAACATCTTATGCCGGATTGCGATAGCATCTCCGTATGGAGTTTCAATCACAGCCGGTTTTTTCTGAATGGCACCCACCGCAATTATTCCCACCTGGGGCTGCATAATAATAGGTGTACCCATTACATTACCAAAAGAGCCAACATTAGAAATCGTAAATGTCCCTCCGGAAAGTTCATCGGGTTTTAATTTGTTTTCGCGGGCACGCTTCGCTAAATCATTAACGGCTTTGGCCAACCCTGTAATGTTATATTGATCGGCATTTTTTATAACGGGCACAATTAAATTACCGCTTGGCAAGGCTACCGCCATACCAATATTAATATCTCTCTTCTTAACAATCCGGTCGCCATCCACCTGGATGTTGATCATGGGATAATCTTTAATGGCCAGCACAATAGCTTCAATGAAAATAGGGGTGAATGTCAACGAGTCGCCTTCGCGCTTTTGAAATTCATGTTTCATTTTATTGCGCCATTGCACAACAGTTGTAACATCGGCTTCTACAAACGAGGTTACATGCGGGGCAATGCGTTTTGAATCTACCATGCGTTCAGCAATCATCTTGCGCATGCGATCCATCTGAATGATTTCATCGCCAGCGCTAATGGAAGCCGGAACTAACGGGGCTGATGAACTGATAAATGAGCTGCCCGATTTACGGTTTTGAAGATAGGACAACAAATCTTTTTTAGTAACTCTTCCTTCAGCACCGGTACCGGGTATCGTTTCAAGTTCAGCAACTAAAATATTTTCCTCCTTGGCAATATTTTTAACTAACGGTGAATAGAATCGACTGGCTGATTTAAAGTCAACCACAGCAGTTTTGCCAGATCCGTTTGATGTGTGTGCGGATTTAGTGACAGCTACTGGTTTTGCTTCAGGGTTGGTTTTTGTGTCTTCCGTAGGAGCAATAATTGTTGTTTCAGCATTGCCTTCTGTTGAAATGATAGCAATCGGTTTTCCAACTTTAACAACATCACCCTTCTGGGCCAGAATTTCTTTTAAGATACCCCCATGTGTGGAGGGTACTTCGGTATCTACTTTATCAGTTGCAACTTCCAATACCGATTCATCTTGCTCAATTTTATCACCCGGATTTTTTAACCATGAAAGGATAGTTGCTTCCATGATACTTTCACCCATTTTAGGCATGATCAATTCTACCAGCGCCATGATTTAATTGTTTGATTGCTGTTGCAAGTTAGCATTTTTAGGAGGATTCAAACAGAGCCTAAACCTGATTCGGCAATAAGGAAATATCACCTAATTGTGTTTGCTTATTCCGGTTTTTCTAAGAATAATGATGGGTGAATAGTTTGTTTTACAGTTTGAATGAGATTCTATGATTCCTTAGGAAGACTTTGTCGA
>CAZNRJ010000052.1:6146-10291 GCA_964574945.1 uncultured Ohtaekwangia sp.
ATACAGCAGCTGAAGACATCCTGATATTGATCATCCTGTCTTTTGAAAGCTGTAATTTTTTGGTGACGGTTTGATATTTATCAGAGTAAGCAATCCAAACGGTACCCACGGGCTTATCGGCTGTAGCTCCGCCCGGCCCCGCAATGCCACTGGTGGCTACACCAACATTCGTATTGAATTTTGCACGCACGATATTTGCCATCTCAATAATAGTGGGTTCACTCACTGCGCCATACTTCTCAAGCGTTTCGGGCTTTACACCCAACTGTCGCATTTTTATTTGATAGTCGTAAGGAATAATGGATCCAAGAAAATATTCTGAGCTGCCAGGCACGCTGGTTATCAGGTGTGATAAATATCCGCCCGTACAACTTTCGGCAATAGAGAGTGTTAATTTTTTCTCCCGTAACATATTTCCAATCACAACTTCAATGGGATCTTCTCCAAAACCATAAATAAATTCACCTACCTTTTCTTTGAGAGTTTGTGATAGTTCATTTGTTTCCGCTTGAAGTTGTTTTAAGGAATCCCCAAAAGCCGTTAGTCGAAGTTTTACCTCACCCAAACTGGGTAAGTAAGCAAGCTTAATGTGAGGAGGCAAAGCATTTTCCCACCCGGCAATTTTTTCGGCAAGAAAAGATTCACCGATTCCAATGGTGCGAATAAATTTGTGATGGATAACAGGCAACTGATATTTTTTTGTAAGCCGTGGAATAACGTGTTCGGTCATCATACGCTTCATCTCATGCGGAACCCCGGGCATCGACATAAATACCTTGTTTCCTTTATTGAACCACATGCCGGGTGCTGTACCAATTGGATTCGTTATTTTTTCACATGCCGTTGGAAGTACCGCTTGTTGCCTGCTTATTTCTGTGAGTTCCCGTCCACGGTTTACAAAAAACTCTGTTACTTCGGCCAATGCGTCCTCATTTATTTGAAGATCGCAGTTAAAATATTTGGCGAGTACGGGTTTTGTAAGATCATCGCTTGTGGGGCCCAGGCCACCCGTGATAAGAATGATGTCTGCTCTTTTTTCTGCTTCCGCGAAAGCGGTTAACATTTCCTCTTCAATATCGCCAACAGTAGTCTTTCGGATCACTCTAATCCCTGCTTTGTCTAACTCCGCGCTCATCCATTGTGAGTTGGTATCAACAATCTGACCATACAGGATTTCATCACCAATGGTAAGCAATTCAGCGCAGGTATTTTTCACAGGATAGGTTTGCAATTGAGTAACGGGTTGCAAAATAAGGTGCAATCATCACATTCCAAATAACAGGGTTGGTAATAAATTGCCGTGTTAACACATTAACTTTTTCCTACCTTAGCCTTGTAATTAACAAG
Source organism: uncultured Ohtaekwangia sp. (assembly GCA_964574945.1). GTDB lineage: Bacteria > Bacteroidota > Bacteroidia > Cytophagales > Cyclobacteriaceae > ELB16-189. The sequence continues at coordinate 7,494 of CAZNRJ010000052.1, forward strand.
ATATGAAGAGGCTGATTGCAGGTATTTCGTTGATGTTGGTGGCATGCACTACGGCACAAATTAATCAAACACTATCAGATGCAAGCAAAATGATTGGTGAAGATAAACCATTAACGACTGCTGAAGTAGGTGAGGGATTAAAGGAGGCTTTGATTAAAGGTGTTTCGAATGGATCGGACCTGGCTTCTCAGGTCGATGGATACTTTAAAAACCCGGCAATAAAAATTCCTTTCCCTCCTGATGTAAAAAAAGTAGAAGACCGGTTGCGACAAATGGGATTGGGAAGTGAAGTCGATAAATTTGTGATGACGTTGAATCGTGGAGCAGAAGATGCTGCTAAGGAAGCAAAACCTATTTTTATTGCAGCGATAAAACAAATGACCATTGATGATGCATGGGCAATTTTGAAAGGCGAACCGGATGCAGCCACGCAGTATTTAAAGAGAACAACATCCGGTGAGTTGAAAAATAAATTTATGCCCGTCATTCAAAATTCATTGGATAAAGTTAGTGCCACAAAGTACTATGGTGATCTTGTCAGCAGGTATAATAGTATTCCATTGGTGCAAAAAGTAAATCCGGATTTGAATGACTATGCAACAGACATGGCCATACAGGGATTGTTTATCATGATTGCCAACGAGGAGAAAAATATTCGCAAGGACCCCCTGGCGAGAACAACCGAACTATTGAAAAGAGTTTTTGGATCGCAACAGAAATAAGAATGAAAAAATTTTCTTCAAGAGATTTGAAAATATTTTTATTGGGTATGCTAACGATGTTCCTAATCGTAATTATTTACGAATGGAAGGATTTTGTAGCGGGCTTTAATGATGGGTTTAATCGCAAACCTTTTTCACCGGAATCAACAGAAATAACCTATGAGTTTATTTGAAAAACATAATGAAACATTGCTAAAGGCGATTGATGCATTACATGCCCGCACTTTTTATGCCGCTTTCGCTGAAAATCCTGCTCCCGCCATCTATGGCGAAACAGCGGATGCTGATGGACAAACAAAGTTCAAAAGTTTTTTAGGAAATAAATTTTCTGAACTAAAGCAAACGGGTGAAACTAATTGGGCGGGTCAGGAGGAATCCCCTTACCTGCAAGAGCCTTTAAAAATCTCATACCCTGTTTTTTCAAGCAACACGTTGGTGGATCGTGCTGCAACTGGTTTTCATGTTTGGAGAAAAGTGAGCGCTAAAGATCGTGCTGGTATTTTGTTAGAGTCACTTGAACGTGTGAAGGCCCGGTTTTTTGAAATAGCCTATGCAACCATGCACACAACCGGTCAGGGATATATGATGGCCTTTCAAGCCTCAGGCCCACATGCAGCCGATCGTGCGTTAGAAGCTATTGCAGCAGGCTATGAAGAGTTAAACCGATTTCCTCAAACTGCACTGTGGGATAAGCCCATGGGTAAATTCAATTTAAAAATCAACAAGGAGTGGCGTGCGGTACCTAAGGGTGTTTCGATTGTGATCGGTTGCTCAACATTTCCAACCTGGAATTCCGTAACCGGAATTTATGGAAGTTTGATTACCGGAAATGCTGTAATAGTAAAACCACACCCCGGTGCAATTTTACCCATTGCAATTTTCGTTGCCGGGATTCAGAAAGTATTAGCTGAGAATAACCTTGACCCAACTATTTGTCAATTGGCAGTGGATACTTACGATACCATGATTACCAAAGAATTAGCTGAACACCCTGATGTTAAGTTGATTGACTTTACAGGCAACTCTGCCTTTGGAAGTTATCTTGAAGCGCTATCGGCTAAAACGGTCTTTACAGAAAAGACAGGTGTGAACTCAGTTATCCTGGATTCGGCTGAAGACATTGACAAGACTGCGGCCAACCTGGCTTTCTCGATAAATTTGTACAGTGGACAGATGTGTACTGCGCCTCAGAATTTTTATATCCCGGAAGGAGGAATTAATACACCTGCTGGTAATGTATCGTTCGATCAGTTTGCGGAGAAATTAGTAGCCAACATTAATGGGTTGATTGATAATCCCAAGGCCGGGCCCTTTGTGCTGGGGGCGGTGCAAAATAAAAAAACGAGTGAACGTGTAGTGGAGGCTGAAAAAATTCCCGGCAAGGTTTGGTTGAAATCGCGCTCATTTGAGAACCCCATGTTTAAAAATGCTCGTGTTGCCACACCGGTGATCATTGAGGTGGATGCAACCAAGCAAGATATCTTTAGTAAAGAATTGTTTGGCCCGATTGCCTTGCTGATCAAAACAAAAAACACGGATCAATCTATTCAGTTAGCGCAGGCTATGGCACAGCAGCATGGCGCAATTTCATGTGGTGCTTATACTACTGATGCAGAGGTAAAGGAAAAAATTGCTGATGCGATGTCGTTGGCGGCTACTCCGGTTTCATTTAATCTAACCGGAGGTATTTATATGAATCAGAATGCCGCGTTTTCTGATTTTCATGTAACCGGTGGAAATCCTTCAGGCAATGCAAGTTTTACTAATCCTGAATATGTTACGAAAAGATTTACATGGGTAGGACATCGGGAACCGGCTTAATTTTCTTGAGTATTTATTGATGTATGATTGATAAGACATTTATACTTCGTGTGGCGCTTGCCATTATCCTGCTTACTCACAGTGTGCCCGGCATGTTTGATGGAGGGGTAAATGCTTTTGGTGAGCTGTACCTGAATCAAATAGGTTTTTCTCCGGTAGGCGTTCCAATTGCCTGGGCAATCAAAATTTCGCATGTGGTTTGTGCAATCTTACTGGTTCTTAATAAATATATAAAACCTGCTTCCCTGATAACCA
>CAZNRJ010000052.1:10301-15283 GCA_964574945.1 uncultured Ohtaekwangia sp.
CATTTTCATTTTGATAATGGGAATTGTGCTTGTTCATTTTAAAGAAGGCTGGTTTGTTGTAGGTGGTGGAAGAAATGGGATGGAATATAATTTTCTCCTGATTTGTATTTTAATCTATATCATGTTTCCGAATGGATTTAAACGAAACCCTTAATTCAAAGGTTTAAGAACCCAGCCCTTGATCAACTTTGCTTTTCCGCTAAGCTCAACCTTAGTTTTTCGTTCTGTAGGAAATACCTGATCGGTAATCGCATAACGACCGTCTGCTGAGAAAACCTCAATGATCGATTGATCTACAAATAGTCGAATGGTAATGTTGTCAGTTTTAGGTAACACATCTACTGATTCAACGCTCGCAAAATCTTTGCTAAAGGAAGTGTTTCCAGACTTTGTACGATCGAGAAATAACTTTCCGTTCTCATAACCAATCTTTGTTTCTTCACGTTCGGATTTAAAAAGTGAAATGCTTCCGCCTTCCCGGATTTCAATTTCCAATTCAAAAGATTGACTTGTTAAGTTTTGAAGATCGTTAATTTCTTCTCCTCTTAACTTTTTTAATTCGTCAACAGGTTTTTGTGATAACCTAAGCCCTGACTCTGTTTTGGTGAGTGAAAGTTCGCGAGGAATCGAAAATGCACCGCGCCAGGTTGATGTTGGAATTTGATTTGCGTATGTCCAGTTATTCACCCAACCGATCATAACAGTTCGGTTAGGCAGATTATTAAATACAATTCCCGCATAAAAATCTTTGCCATACTCTACGTACAAAGGTTCAGTTTGATCAGATGTAAAATGAGTTCCGTCAAAGTCACCAATAAAGTATTGCATCCCAACAAAATCAGATCCTGCAGGATGGCTTCCCGAAAGGGAGAGAACCCATTTTGTTTTACCGGGTTGTCCTTCCATAGGAAGTTCGTATAGATCAGGGCACTCCCAAATTCTTAACGTATCGCCCACTTTTCCGAATTCACTCATCAGACTCCATTTTAATAAATTTTTAGATTCATATAATTGAACGACAAATAAATCGGGAACCACCAGTGCCATTACCCATTTTTGCTGAGGTTCGTACCAAAATACTTTTGGGTCACGAAAGTCTTTGCGCTGAATATCGAGAATTGGATTTTTATCGTAGCGATTCCAGGTGCGTCCTCTATCGTTACTATACGCAAGGCTTTGATGTTGTTTTAATCCCTGATTGTCTTTGTGAACGTGGGAAGTATAAATGGCGATCAGGCAATCCTTTCCTTCACACAAACCACTGGTGTTATTCTTGTCAACGAGCGCAGTGCCGGAGAAAATCATTGTGCTGTCTCCTGTAGCCGGGTCAGGATATTCTTCGATTGCTATAGGCAGATGTTGCCATGTAACAAGATCAGTGCTTATGGCATGTCCCCAACTCATGTGCCCCCACGTAGTGCCAAACGGATTGTATTGATAGAAGAGATGATATTCCCCCTCATAATAGACCAATCCATTTGGATCATTGGTCCAGTTTTTTTCTGGAGTAAAGTGAAATTGGGGTCGATACATTTCGGTGGTTGACTCCTCTTTAGGCTTGCAACCAATCACTGAAATGATTAGGCAGATAAATACAACAGAATTTTTCATGATCTGGTAGTTTAATTCCGAGCCCCTAAGTGTAAGTTAATCGTGAATTGTTAACAGTTATCGTTGAGCCACTTTTTTTTATACTTAAAAGAACCAGAGCTTGATGGCCATGCCCACCACAGAAATAATCATGATCCTTTTAATCCATACGTCCCCGGCTTTCACCGACCAGCGGCTCGCATACCATCCGCCTAACGCGTGGCCAATAGCAAGCACTAAACCAATAAACCAATCTATTTTACCCTGCCATGCGAAGACGATTACAGAAACCCCCGTATATACAATGGCCGCAAATACTTTAATATAATTACTTTTTACCAGGCTGAGATTGTTTACCAAACTCAGTACGGCTATTACAAGAAAACCTATCCCTGCCTGTATGAACCCTCCGTACACACCTATCACCAGAAAGCAAACGACTCCTATCCATTGATGGCGCACCGACAGCTTTTCTTCTCCGTTCGTTTTAAAAGGGTCATAGAGCACCAACCCGACAGAGAAGATCATTACTACCACAAAGATTTTTTTAAACATTTCGTCCGACATGTGCGAGGCAAGCAGTGAGCCTGCAACACCGCCACCCAGCGAAGCCAGCCCCAGGTAAATAGCATAGGGCAGTGGTAATTTTATTCCTTTACTATTAAATCCCCCTACGGCAAAAACATTCTGCGAAAGAATGGCTATCCGGCTGGTTGCATTGGCGATGGTAATGGGCAATCCTAAGAATGTAAGAATGGGTACGGAGAACAAAGAGCCACCACCGCCCACCGTGTTTAGGAAAGCGGCCAGAAATCCTACCCCCACAATAATCGGATATTCGTACCAGCTCACTTCACCTTTACGTTACGGATAATTTTGGAAAACATTCCCGGAAAGAACCGCTTGATATATATCGCCAATACTTCTTTTGTTCCGCCAATGTAAACCTCTCGCTTTTTCTTTTCGATAGCGCGAATCAATTTTTTGGCGAATTGATCCGGGGTCATTCCTTTTTTATGGGTATCGTCTTTTTTGTTTTGGGCTGAACCATCGCCCATCAATGCGGCAATGCTTAAGTTCGTATTGATCCAGCCCGGGCAAACGAGTGTTACATAAATATTTTTACTATCCTTCCAAAGTTCGGCACGCAACGAATCAAAGAACCCATGAAGCGCGTGTTTTGCTGCGGCATAGCCCGAACGATAGGGAGTGCCGATTTTCCCCATCACACTGGTTATTGTTACAAAGTGACCTGATTTTTGTTTTAGAAAATAAGGAAGAAGGTATTTTGTTAACCCGATAGATCCAAAATAATCTACTTCCATAATTCTTCTGTCAACATCAAGGGTAGTGTCCTTAGCGAGGCTTCGCTGACTGATGCCGCCATTATTAATAAGGATATCGATGTGGCCAAACAATTGAACAGCGGCCTGAGTACTAAGGTTTAGAGTGCTTGCTTCACTTAAATCCAGCGGAAGTATTTTAATGAAAGGATGTGAAGCAGCGATGCAATTTCCTTTTACCCGTTCAAGCTCTTCTTTTCTGCGTGCTGATATAATGAGCCTCGCACCTTTGCCTGCTAATTGATAAGTGAGTGCCTCGCCAATGCCGGAGGATGCACCCGTTATCCAGATAACTTTGCCATCAAGCTTACTCATTCGGTTTTTAACTGTTTGTGATTTTGTGAATATACCCAAATGGTGTAAATGCCAATGGCTGTTCCGATGGGAAATGAAAATAGTTTAAAGCAACCCAACACAAGCAAGAGTGTAAGTGCCCAGCTTTTATTATTCAATAACCCAATTCCTCCAATGATTGAGGGTATCGAGAAAAAGATAATGATACAAACGGCAATGGCCTTCATAAAGGGAACAATCCAAACGAAAACCCATTGAGCTTCTGGGCCTGCTTCATCCATAATGAAAGGGATGAGTATGGAAATAAAGGCAGAAAGTACAATCATCCCTAAAATTTGTACCGAGCCTGAGATGATGTAGAGAATAGCGAGAATCCTTTTATGAACATCCATAATAGTTTTTGTTATTGAGTGAAATTATTTTTTGTCATATACTACAAAATCAAAATCAAATGCATGGCGCGAATCTTTTTCATGATGCACCCGTGAAGTTTCCTTCCAGGTGTCATCAATAGCCGGGAAAAAAGTATCGCCTTCAATGTTTCCATTAATTTCAGTGAGGTATAGCCGGGTGGCGATGGGTAAACTTAATTTATAAATTTCTGCACCGCCAATAACAAACACTTCTTTTTCATTGGCCTGTTTTGCCAGGTTAATTCCAGCCTCGAGAGAATTAACAACCACGCAGCCCGGTGCAATAAAATCCTTTTTACGAGTTACAACTATATTTGTTCGATTGGGCAGGGGTTTAAATTTTTCAGGAATGGAGTCGTAGTTTTTGCGGCCCATAATTACGTAATGCCCTTTGGTTGTTTGCATGAAGTACTTCATATCATTGGGCAGGTGCCAGGGCAAATCATTGTTTTTGCCAATGACCCGGTTTTTTGATAGTGCTGCAATAAGGGATACAATCATTCTATTGAATATCAACGGCAAGTTACCTGAATCTCAATACTAAGCATTTTATTTCCAGTATCAAGAATCCGAAATCAAATTTTATTTCCTCTAAAAAAATCTGAAACAGTCATACGCTTTTTGCCCTCGGGTTGAAATTCTTCAATGGAGACGAACCCATCCGAAGATTTGACGTGCAAGTAGGTTTTATTATCAGTAGTCCACTGTCCATAGTCCATGGCTGGCTTTTGACTATCGACTATCGACTGTTGACTATTGACTGCCCTACACTTAAAAACTTTATACACCTTATCATTAATACTTGTCCATGCTGCCGGGTAGGGACTTAATCCGCGTACAAAGTCAATAATTTTTTTTGTGGACTGGTTCCAGTTTATCTCGCAGGTTTCCTTGAAAATTTTTGGTGCATGTTTTATTTCAATATTCTTCAGCTGTGGTATAGATGGATAATCACCGGCTTCAATTGCTTTTACGGTTTTTAAAACGAGCCCCGCACCTTTATTCATTAACCGTTCATACAACGTTCCAACTGTATCATCTTCGCGAATGATTTCTTTCTCCTGAAAGATGATACTGCCTGTATCAATTTCATGCTTCAAAAAAAATGTGGTAACACCTGTTTCTTTTTCTCCATTGATGATTGCCCAATTGATAGGAGCCGCACCCCGGTATTGCGGAAGCAGGGAAGCATGTAAGTTAAACGTACCAATTTCCGGCATAGCCCAAACAGATTCAGGCAACATGCGAAAGGCCACAACAATCTGCAGGGTGGCATTGTAACTCTTTAATTCTTCTAAAAACTCCGGTGCTTTAAGATTGGCGGGCTGAAGTACCGGCAAGT
>CAZNRJ010000053.1:0-7946 GCA_964574945.1 uncultured Ohtaekwangia sp.
CGTTTGGCTTTGCCAAGTACCTGCACGATTCGTTACCCAATGCCACCTATGTAGGCTTTACAGGAACACCCATTGACGCAACGCTTGATGTATTTGGCAAAGTGGTGGATGCCTACACAATGACTGAATCCGTTAAGGACGAAATCACCGTTCGAATTGTATATGAAGGAAGAGCAGCAAAAGTTGCATTGAAAAATAGTGAGTTAGAGAAAATTGAAAAGTATTACGAAGAAGCAGCCGAAGCAGGAGCCAATGAGTATCAGGTTGAACAAAGCAAAGAACAGACTGCAAACCTGTATGCTATTTTAGGTGACCCAAAACGTTTGCAAGCAGTAGCAGAAGATTTTGTGAACCATTACGAAAACAGGGTTTTGGAAGGAGCCACCGTAAAAGGCAAGGCTATGTTCGTATGCAGCACGCGAGAAATTGCGTATGAATTGTACAAGAACATCATTGCGTTGCGTCCAGCCTGGAATGAAATCCGCACAGCCGAGGGAGGCGCAGAGCTCACTGAAAAAGACCAGCGCGAATTAAAGCCGATTGAGCGCATTAAAATGATCATGACGCGCGGGAAAGACGACCCGAAAGAGCTTTACGATTTATTGGGTACGAAAGAACACCGCAAGGAATTAGACCGTCAGTTCAAAAATGAAAAGTCTAATTTCAAAATTGCTATCGTTGTAGATATGTGGCTTACCGGTTTTGATGTGCCGTTCCTGGACTCCATCTACATTGACAAACCGATACAACAACACAATTTGATTCAGACTATTTCACGGGTAAACCGCAAGTTTGAAGGCAAGCACAAAGGTTTGGTGGTGGATTATATCGGTATCAAAAAACAAATGAACCTGGCATTAGCCAAATACAACAAAGGAGACGAAGACAATTTTGAAGACATTGAAGAATCACTAATCGTAGTGAGAAATCACTTAGACTTATTAGCCAAGCTCTTCCACCAATTTGACAATACAAAATATTTCAATGGCACCACTTTGCAGCAATTGAACACACTGAATATGGCAGCCGAGTTTGTGCAATTGACAAAAGACATGGAAACCCGATTCATGGGCTTGGTAAAACGATTAAAAGCCGCTTATGATATTTGTGCAGGCAGCGAAAAACTGACACCAATAGAAAGAGACTATACCCATTTCTATTTAGCCGTTCGCTCCATTGTTTTCAAACTCACCAAAGGCAATGCACCGGACACTGCTCAGATGAATGCAAGAGTTCGGGAAATGATTAAAGATGCTTTGGAGAGTGATGGAGTTGAAGAGATATTCAAACTCGGTGACGAAGCCGAAACGGAACAAGACATTTTTGATGAGGACTACTTAGCCAAGATTGACAAAATCAAATTGCCGAACACCAAAATCAAATTACTTCAACAACTACTCGCTAAAGTCATTGGAGAAATTCGGAAAGTAAACAGGGTAAAGGGAATCGACTTTACTAAGAAAATGCAAGCCTTGGTTGAGCGATATAACCAGCGGGACGAAAACGATATTTTGAGAAGTGAGGTATATGAAGAAATGGCCGAGGAACTCACGAATCTTATTTGGGAGGTACACAGAGAGTTTTCAGCAGGTGAAAAATTAGGAATTGACTTTGAAGAGAAAGCTTTTTACGATATCCTTAAAGAACTGTGTATAAAGTATGACTTCAACTATCCCGAAGACAAGCTAATTGAATTGGCAAAAGCAGTTAAAGACTTAGTTGACAAGCAAGCAAAGTTTCCGGATTGGAATAAGCGAGACGACATTAAATCAGCATTGAAAGTTGGACTAATCTTACTCTTAGATGAGTTTGGCTATCCGCCAGTTGAAAGAGATGAAGTGTATGCTGAAATATTTGAGCAAGCTGAGAATTTTAAAAAGTATAAAAAAGAATAGTTTCACAAAACAATTTGATGGACATATTAACAATTAAAATGGTGGACAATAAACTAACACGGGGAAGGGCACAGGCGCTAACAAAAGCTATAAAACATACTACTGTATTGTAGGTTCTTAAAGTGTGTGCTGTTAAATTTCGGTAGCAACGTGGGACAAAGACGTAGATATTTAAATGCATACGTTTTCTAAACGTGGGCAACCATAGCGACAAAAGTAACCCCATAGTAATATGAAAATACAAATCACCATCTTCGTTTTGTTACTTGGATATTTGAGCCTGTTTGGACAAGAAACAGCGATAAGAAATGTAAACGTCATTGATGTAAAAACAGGAAAGCAATTATCCAATTATAGTGTCCTGATTTCAAACGGAAAAATATCCTGGATTGGGGCGGATAAAAAAATCAAGATTGGAAAAGAAACAAAAACAATAGACGGAACAGCTAAATATTTAATTCCGGGACTTGTTGACTCTCATATCCATTTTTTTCAATCAGGTAGTTTATACACCCGGCCTGACGCGGTGGATTTCACCAATCGTGTTCCTTACAAAGAAGAACGGGAGAAAGGATTTAATAATGCAACAGATTACCTCACTCGTTATTTACGGCTTGGAATAACAACAGTGGTTGATGACGGTGGCCCTTTCAGTAATTTTATTATCCGTGATAGCATAAGTAAGCTTACAGTATCACCAAATGTTTTGGTGACAGGACCGTTATTCTCTATTGTAGAAGATAAAAAAATTGAGCTAAATGATCCGCCTATTATTAAAATCGAATCGACTAATGACGTTGATAATCTTTTTAGTAAAATGCTCTCGAAAAAACCTGACTTCATTAAAGTATGGTACATTGCTAACAAGGAACATCCTGCTGAAAAATCATTTTCATTAGTAAAATATATTGGAGAATTAAGCGCTAAAAGCAATTTAAAATTAGCAGTTCATGCAACTGAACTTAAAACGGCAAAGTTAGCAGTTGACGCAGGCGCAAGTATTCTTGTACACAGTATTGAAGACGAAATTATTCCGAATGAATTTGTTAAAAAACTAAAAGACAAAAGCGTTACATACATACCAACATTAATTGTTATGGGCAATTATGACAATACGTTTTCAGGGAAATTATCTAACCACCCGCAAGACCTGAAATGGGCTAATGCTTTTGCTTATGGAAGTTTAACAGACGTTGAATCAATGGACATAACTCTATTACCGCCTGTAATAAAATGGTATCGTGAAAACGGAGTTCCCAAAACACCGGCAGACTCCATTATGAAAATCAATTTAAAAAAACTCGTAAAAGCAGGTGTGAATGTAGCAACTGGAACAGACGCGGGAAATATCGGAACACTCCATGCTTCATCGTATATTCAGGAACTTGAAGCTATGCAAAACGCAGGGCTTTCAAATTCAGAAATACTAAAATCATCAACCATAAACGCAGCAACAGGTTTTGGCATCCATGACAAAGTTGGGAGTATCGAAAATGGAAAATATGCCGATATGTTGTTGCTCACCAAAAATCCATTAGAATCTATACAAAACTTAAATTCCATCGAATACATTTTTAAAAATGGTAAACAAATTAAAGCTGACACTTTAATAAAAGAAAGTCCTGAAGAAATAGTACAACGACAAGTTAATGCGTACAACGCGAGAAACCTTGACGCGTTTATAGCCACATACTCTGATGATATTGAAATATATAGTGGCGGAAAACTTACCTTGAAAGGTAAAGAGCAGATGAGGGAACAATATAACTTTTTAAATGATGTCCTGAATTTATATTGCCAAATTGAAAATAGAATAGTGATTAATAATAAAGTCATAGACAAGGAAAAAGTGAGATTTGGAGAAAGAACTATTCAGGGGGTTGCAGTGTATGAAGTAGAGGATGGAAAAATTATGAAAGTGACATTTATAGATTGAGATAGAGGAAGCTACGGCTGCCACCGTGTTTTGTATCATGGCAGGCGCAGTGTAAAGTTGTAGTTTAGTTTTTAAAATACGTTTGGTTATGGTGGACAGATACATTTTCAAAAGCCAACTACTGCATAAACTCAAACGATAGCAGTCAGCTTAGACAACGACACAACATTTACGAAAAAGTAAAATGACACAGACAGAATTATGCAAACGAAAGCAAAAGTAACTACCATTTACAATTGCTCATTGGAAAGAGCATTTAAGTCGCCCATTCTTTGTGACGTAACGAAAGTTCATACCGGATATGGAATTATGCCAAGAGTTACCCATTGCACAGATGACAAAGGTTGGGGCCAGCCCGGTTCAAGTAAAAAAGTTTTTGTAGCCAAATCTATGACACAAAAGGGCGGTTTTGCTTCGGTTGACAAAGTGATTGAACGCATAGGGAATAAATATTGGAAAATTGAGATTAGCGATTTTCAATCTTGGATGTTAGGTTTTTACAAATTCGTTGGCGAGTGGCAGACAACCGAACTTGAAAAAGACAAAATTTTGATTGAATATACCTACACTTTACATTCAAATATTACTTTGCTTTATCCTATAAATTGGCTTTTTACCAAGACTTTTTGGAAAACCTATATGAAGAGAGCAATGGAAAACATAAGACAACTTACAATCAACAAAGAACCTTATCAATATGAATAAGAAAGCCGAACTGCTAACACGTTTTGCGTCAGGCGGGCTGACGTGCAGACTTAGAGCTTTGTGCACTCCATAATTTCACGCAGACTATTCAAAAAGCATAATTGTCGTGTCTTTTTGTTCAAGTGACGGTTAAATGACGGGCGAAAATGGTGTCGGTAAATTCACTGGTGACCGTTAAACACGTAACATTGTGCTTCTAAAAAATAATTATGCAACAACCGGAATTGGGCAGGCGACTGACTGCCTTACGCAAAGAAAGAAACCTGACGCAGGAAGAGTTGGTAGAAAAAAGCCACGTGAGTGTACGCACTATTCAGCGCATCGAAGCGGGTGAGGTATTGCCACGCACGATTACGGTAAAAATTTTATTGGAAGCACTTGGAGAGACTTATGAATCATTTTCAACCAAACAAAACCAAGTGATGGAAACACCAAAAAGCACCTTACCTACCACCAACCGAAACACGCTCTTGATATCCGTACTGGCGGGAGCAGTCTATCTGATTTCTGAAATTATATTAGGCGCAATGGACATTGCCTGGTTCACGGGCAGTCGTGGCTGGGGATTCCGGATGAATGCTATCTACACGGGTCTTGTTGTCGTGATGGTGATTTCGCTTGCACTATTTGCGCGAGGATTTATTGCCTTGAGTGCCGTATTTGAAAATTCGCTGTTGAAGGTAGCGGCCTACTTACTTATTATCGTTACGATTAGCAAGGGGATTTTTGATGTGAGTTCCCTTTCGGTGGAAGACATGGAGAGCATTTGGATTCCGTATGCAGTGATTGCTGTAGTAATGGGTGCAGTGGCTATTGTATTCGGAGTATCACTCATCCGGCTACAAGACAGTATGGGTGAACTCTCGCGTGTAGCGGGTATATTGGAAATTGTGATGGGCTGCTTACTTATCACGGTGGTGTTCTTTTTCATTTCCTATGTGGTCTTTATCCCTGCCGTGGTCGTAGAGATACTGGTTCTTTATCGTGGGTATGAATATTTGTCTAAGTCGCCTGAAGGTGTTACGGCTGCTTAATAGAATTTCTTCAATCATATTTTTTTAAAAACCAACTTTTTTATGAAAATGAAAATTACAGGGATTGCTGTGTTGTTTTTAGTCGTCCTCTTTTTCTTTTTGGGATGGCGCACACCATCCTTATCCGGCAACCACGGAAAAATGGATACTCATTTATACCTTAGTGATCGTGCTCAACAACCATTGATCGTTGCTTTTGGAGGCGGCTCTGGTGGAAACGACTGGGAGCGAAATTATCTGAAAGACAAACGCGATTCACTATTGGCGCATGGCTTTGCGGTGTTGGCGATTGGATATTTCAAGACAGATAACTCACCCGGCTCACTCGACCGTATTTCACTCAACGCCATTGCCGATACCATTCTCAATATTGCCAGACGAACTCCATCAATAGATACATCACGGATTGTTTTGATGGGAGCGTCTAAAGGAGGAGAACTGGTATTGAACCTGGCCTGCCGGTATTCGTGCTTTAAAGGTGTGATTGCTTTTTCCACTTCGCATGTCAGTTTTCCGGCAATCACGCTATCAGCTAATACCTCATCGTGGATGTACAATGATCAGGAAGTAACCTATGTGCCGGCTCCGTTCAAAATAATCTGGCCTGCTTTGAAAGGCGATTTGTTTGAAGCGTTTTCAATCATGTTGGAAAACACAGAGGCGGTTGCCCTGGCCGGGATTGAAGTTGAAAAAATTAATGGCCCGATCTTGATTCTTTCTGCTGACGAAGATGAGCAATGGCCTGCGACAAAAATGTCGGAACAGTTGGTGGAGCGTTTGGAGCGAAAAAACTTTGCACACCAGTTTGAGCACATTATAGTGAAGGGCGCGCACATCGAGCCGCTCAATCACTTTGATAAGGTATATGCGTTCCTGGATAGGATAAAGTAGGTGACTTATCAGAAGGAAATGAAACGGTTACAAATTGTAACCAGTTGAAAATGTAAGCCCCTGATGGTAAAATGCGACTAACCGATGTTGCCGATACCGGGCAAGGATTCAAATAAAAAGAATTTGTGATCTTGGTTTTTGTTTAATTACAAAGTACTTTTTAATAAAACGCACATCAGTAAACTAATCCAGCACTTAAAAAAAGAGACTGACCCTTCAAAGTGATCAGTCTCTTTTATCAACCAGGGAAGGTTTTACTTCTTGCTCATTTTATCAAGAAACAAATAACGCGCATCATTGGCTTGAATCGATTTTGATTCGGTATCAAGAATCATAACCGGGGGATGTTGATCATTGGGTTGAGCAGCCGGCCATTCGGGCAATTTATCTCCATTAGGGTTTCCGGTTTTGATAAAGTTGGCAAAGAAGTTCAGCATGGTATCAGAAACTTTGTAGTCATCCGCAGTCCATGCATACTCTTTCACCAAATCAAGATTGCCCATGCAGTATTCAATCTCACAGGCATGTGGCGCACCAATCGGTTCGGGCATTTTAAAACCGCCTTGCTGCGTGCCCCCTGCCAAACCGGGAGTCAACGAGGTATCTACCAAAGGAGGTCTGAGTTTGCTGTACAGATAGCGATACACTGGTTGGCTGCTGTTCTTGCGATGAAGGTCGAACCACTTCCACGTGCTGTATGAAATGAACCGATCAGATGCAAGATTGGTAGCAGCCCATTCTATTTCTTTCGCATTGCCATGCGGATACACTTTTAAAGCTTCTTCAAAATCATTTGGATAAGCCTCCTTTACTTTGCTCACTAAATTCTCTTCTGTATAGGGCAGTCCTTGCATGAAGGCCATGCCTGGAATTTCTGCGGAGTTCCAGCCTAATAGCAAAGGAACCTGTGCCTGTTCTTTTGCTATAAAAATTTCTAACATGCTTTTCGGATAGAAGTACCCATCAATCACGGAAGGAAATCCAAACCGTTTTGATTCTGCATACACTTCATAAAGATCGCGTGTACTGGCTGCCCTCAATTGTGCCAATGAATTATACCCTGCGTTCTTTGCAAACTCAGTACCTTGTTTTTCCGCTTCCGCTAACGACACAGCCGAAAGTGTACTAACACCAGAACCGCTTTCGCCAATAGCACCCGCAATCAAATTTTTTGAAAGCGGTGATACCATCTGCGCACTCACAGAAACTGAACCTGCCGATTCCCCGGCAATGGTTACTTTCTTAGGATCGCCACCAAAGGCAGCAATATTTTTTTGCACCCACTTAAGCGACATAGCCTGGTCCAGCAAGCCATAATTTCCTGATGCTTTATAAGGCGCCTCTTTACTTAATTCGGGATGGGCAAAAAATCCAAACAAGCCTAACCGGTAGTTAACCGTTACCACCACAATTCCTTTCTGCGCCATCGCAGCGCCATCATAGCGTGGTTCCGACCCATCACCTGCTACAAAACCACCTCCATAA
>CAZNRJ010000053.1:7956-9283 GCA_964574945.1 uncultured Ohtaekwangia sp.
AGCCCGTTGTGTTTCTTTTGGCGGGTGTCCACACATTCAAATACAAACAATCTTCACTGATTCCATTGGAACGTGCATGCATATCGCCAAACACAATACCTTGCACCGCCCGCGGACCAAATTCTTTCGTCTCCTTAACACCTGTCCAGTTATCAAGCGGCTGCGGAGCTTTCCATCTCAAATTACCAACAGGCGGTTTTGCAAAGGGCACCCCCAGGTACAATTGCAAGCCCGACTTTGTATCATACAAACCTTCAATCACTCCATTTTCAACTTTGGCCTGAACGGGGAAATAATTATTTGTTTGTGCCATAACATTAGATTCACTCAGCATGATGACTGCTATCAGCGCGCAGTATAAGGTAGATTTATTTTTCATTATTGTCTCATTTTGTAACAATAATAGGTAGGGAATTGAAGAATACCGAATTATTTTTGATGAAAAATTGAAACGTGCAAAAATCAGACTATCTGCCACATATTGCTTATGATTCCGTGATACTGGGTTTTTCGGGCAAGGATTTGAAAATACTGATCATGGAGTATCACAATACCGGACTCTTTGCCTTGCCCGGTGGCTTTGTGAAAAAGGATGAAACACTTGATGATGCCGTGCGTAGGGGCCTTGAAGAACGCACAGGTTTAAAAAATATTTACCTCGAACAGTTTCACACGTTCGGGGATTTAGCCCGTTACCAGCCCCAGGTAATGGAGGCCATTCTAAAAGCGAACAGCACGGACACTAAACCCTTGCAATGGCTGCTCGACCGTTTTATTTCCGTAGCCTATTATGCGCTTATCAATTATGATGATGTTGTACCTTGCCCCGATGCTTTGAGTGACTCCTGCCAATGGTATCCTGTAAAAAAACTTCCCAAGCTTATCTTCGATCATAAAGTGATTGTTGAAAAAGCCATCCAAACCTTGCGCGATAATCTCGATCGCAAATCAATAGGCGGAAACCTGCTGCCCGAAAAATTTACGATGAAAGAATTACAACACGTACACGAAGCGATCCTGGGTACCAAGCTGAGGCGCACTTCCTTTCAGCGAAAAATTCTAACGGCTGATATTTTGAAACGGTATGAAAAAAGGTTTTCCGGCAAGGCACATAAAGCACCTTACTTGTATAGTTTTAAGAAGAAATAACTTCTTCTTATATTGAGATGGTGGTGGTAGAGATCCCTCTCATTTATTCTATTTGCTTCTTAATGAATAAATCAACGGATTCTTCAATCTGTTTTTTTACATCCGCCCATGTTTCATCAACTAACATTTTTGGCATCACCTTTTTGTCTGCCATTTCACAGAGTTGCAAGCCTTCAAT
>CAZNRJ010000053.1:9293-13490 GCA_964574945.1 uncultured Ohtaekwangia sp.
TGTGCACCGACCCCGACGGCACCCCAATCATCAATCGTGATGTCATTTGTTCATGTGGATACTTTTCAATGTAGAGACTGACCATTCGGTCAAATGAATATTCTTTCATTAAGATAGCAATATCAACAAAATCTTTTTTTTCATACCTCGCAAACTCAGGTGAAATAAGAAAAGTATTAAACTTCATAGGAATAATATCCTCTTTAGAGGCAATCCTTACATTTTCTAAAAGCAACGCAGGTCGAATAAATTTTGTCTTCCAATCTAGAATATCCGTCTTGATATCATTTAGATAAATTGCTATTCCATTGCAGAATGAGTTGTTAATATTTCGTCCCTTCGTAAATTCATTTCCAAACCTTTCCAGAAGTTCCTCTTGAATTTCTTCATAGTTATTTTTAGTATCGGAGAACAAATCAATATCTATCGAAACCCGATGCCCTACCTGAAGGGCCAAAGCTGTACCACCCACAAGACGATGTGTCTTTATGGTCTTCATTTCCATAAGAGCATCAAGAGTCTTTAGTAATTGAGAAGAAACGGTCTCCTTTCTGAGCATTTGAAATCGGAATAATTCAATTTAAAAATCGCCCTTGCCAGCAAAATGGCATGATTTGGCAGGTTATCGTTAGTACTTACTAACGCATCTTTTACAAAATCAAATCCATAATAATTGATTATTGATACCACTTCATCGAGTGTTCCTCTATCAAAAACCCGCGCTATCACCCATTCGCTATACTCATCAAAATCATTAGCATTAAGGTCAACGTCCCAAAAAGTTCGTTTTGATATATGTGGTAATACCCGCATGAGATATAAAATTAAGCAAAACTTTTTTAGCACCGACTTAATAAAAAGAAATAACCCGTAAATACTGGCAAAGTGCTTATTACTTCACGGTAAAATTTTCTTCAATGCAAGAATTAATTTAAAAAATTTATCTCGCCAAAATAAATGCACCCCAGTAATAAGGATTAGGATATTCTTTTCTCAAATTCTTTTGTGCTGCACGAAAAGCACCACGCATATCATTTGTTTTTATCCAGCGGGTGTAAAAATCCACCATCAGTTTTTGAGTGGCTTCATCATCCACTTTCCACAAGCTCATAATCATGTTTTGGGCGCCTGCCACACGCAACGCCCGTTGCAATCCATACACACCCTCACCATGACTTACATCGCCCTTGGCTGTTTCGCACGCTGAGAGCACAACCAGCAGGGTTGAATCAAGATTGAGGTTAATTACTTCATAAGCGGTAAGCAGTCCATCTTCTTTTTGATTGTTCGTGTCATTCACTCCCGCCAAAGCAATACCCGACCGGATCATAGTCTCGGCCAATGAATATTCAGCATCACTCCCACCCGGATTAAAAAAACCATGACTGGCTAAATGAAGTACGGTTGGTTCATCCAGATTTTTAAGATTTCCTTCTGTAGCTTCTTGTCCGGTAAAAACCTTGGTACTCCATTTCGCAACTGACAGGGACTTGCTAAGCAGCGCTACCTCTCTTCCCGTTCCCGGCAAATCTTTAAACCGCCCTTCATTTGATTTGTCGCTCGAAAATTGAGGCTGCCCGAATAAAGCAGCGGTACCCGTTTGCTTTTTCTTTTTTGTTTTTTGTGGAGACAAAAGCTCTTTCGTGTTTGTAACTACTACCAAATCAGTTTCATCCAATACATAGCTTCCCTTCGATGGATTGCGCAGCGTGTTCAAATTTATCTGGTTATAAATTCCGTCATTCGATACATAAACACGTTTTGGCATTTTCCGTTTCGGCATGTGACTTTTAATCGAATCAATAATGGGCTGCCAATAGGTTTTGTACGATAGCGTATCCTCTTGTTGTGCTGTGATCGAATTATAATAGTTTTTATAAAACTGTCGTTCCAGGTGTTTTGACTCAACACTCTTAACAATTGATAAAACAGGCTGCTCTTTTGTTTCAGAGGTAATAATGATCGCTCCATAAATTAGCCCACCGGTTAACCGGATAATTTCCACAGCCGCTTCGTTTGGTTTCAGCGTTTTCTGAATTTGCTGCCATGTCACTTTTTCAAATTGAAATCCGGATTTGAAACTTCGCGAATTAGTGGTTAGCCATTTTTCGTTTTCCTCAATCTGAACTTTTAACCAATACAAATCTGTCTTATTCATCTTACCTTCAATCAGCGCTTGTGCCAATTGGTTTTTGCGTTCCTGCCACAGTTCATAAATTTTAACAACCGCGGTATCGCCACTCTGTAAAATATTATTCCTCATGCGCTTGCTGGCGTTGAGGATAATCGCTTTTGTGGTTAACTGAAGATCAAACAACCGTCCCGGAATTTCCTTGTTGATGTAGGGACTATCAGAATTTTGAAACGGAAAAAACCCCGAAATGGTAAGGGAAAAGAAAGTATACTGCTCAATAAATGTACTTTGGTTTTTATAAAAAGCTAATTTTTCATTATCACTGAGATACGTAAAGTTGTGAATGATGTCATTCAATAAGTCTTGTATCAGGTTCTCATAAATCGAATCAGCTGCCGCATAGTTTCCCTGCCAATGATAACTTTCGGCCAGGTTAAACAAGGTGGTTTTATATAAGTCGGGCCGTATGGTTTCGTTGCTGTTTTGAATGCGCAACGACTCGTTCAAAAACGCAATCGCTGAATCATACGATTCGAGCATATAGTTAAGGGTACCCAAATTATTCAATAATACGGTATGAATGTAAGCACCTTTATAATTGCTGTTCGTTACTTTAATAAGTGCTTTCTTCCAAAAATATTCTGCTGAATCGTACAGCTCCTGGTTGTTGTAAACACTGCCCAGGTTTTGTAACCCATGAATTAAATTCAGCTGATCTTTATTATCCTTAATTAAGTTATAATACTCCCAGGCATAGTGTTGCGCCCTTTCCATGTTGAGGGTCTCATTGTTGTAGGTAAACAGGTTATTGATCGTAACCAGGTACTGGTGGTTTGTCCGGTAGTCGTCAGGGTGCAATTCCTTAAGCATCGTAGCCTGATTCTCTAACAATTCAATAGCTTTCTCTATTTGCCCTTTGTTGTAATGAAGTGACGCATCCAAGTTATTGATGGTGATGTAGGCATCTGACAAGGCGAATGTTGAGGTGTCGTAATGTTGTTTATTTTCCCTGGGGATAGAAATGTAGATGTAGCGTGCAAGGTTCAGGTAATGTTCGGCACTATCATAAGAAGCTAATGCGCTAAACGTTTTAGTGAGTTCAGTCAAACTCTCGATTTGACTTACATGCGGAAGTTTATAAACAGTAAAACTAAGATTTGCTACTATCCTGAAATTATCAATCGCTTTCAGGTAATCGCCTGAAGCGGACTGCGCATACGCCTTGTTGGTTAAACTGGCAATGTATTGACTTGTACTTTTTCCGTATTGATGGATAGCAAGATTCAACGCCTCGTCTGCCGTTGCAATGGCTTCGGTAAAGTTCCCCTCTTTATACAGCTTAATGCTCCTGCTGTTTACTTCCGTCCAGCTTTGGGCTATCCCCGTAAGGGCAATGATCAGAAGAAAAGAGGTAAGAATTAATTTCATTCCGTTAGGTTAGTTAAATCTAACAGGAGTAAAATTGAAAACCAATTTCAGGGATATGCGAAAAAGCAGTTTGGCTATTGTGAAACTATCAGCTCATAGCGTTGCTCGCTTACCGGTTTCCCAAAAACATCAGATTTTTTACTCTCTACAAGTTTAAATCCGTGGCGCATATACAATGAGGCTGCGGCAGGCAATTCATCTGTTGTTAGCAAGTAAGATGATTCGTACCTGCATTCTTTCAGAAACGCTATGTACAAAGTCATCAGCTTCTTCCCTAACCCAATGCCCCTGTATGCAGGTTCAATAAGAAAATACCTAAGCTGAGCGGCTTTTCCCCGATTCATAAGCAGCATAAAACCAATCATTTTTCCCCGATGTTCACATACCCATACGCGATCTGTTGCCGGGTTATACTTGCTATAGAATTCATGAAGCCCCCACGCAACATAAGCTTCAAACTCAAGCTGATAACCATACTCCCGTTTATAAAGCAATCCATGAAGATAGATCACATAGCCAATGTCGCCCGATTGCAGGGTTGTGCGAATGGTAATATCATCCAGTGTTATTTTTTCAGGCTTCACAGTTCAAAAAGATTTATTGAAAATTCGTTTCAGTTCGAAGTTCTATTAAGA
>CAZNRJ010000053.1:13500-15113 GCA_964574945.1 uncultured Ohtaekwangia sp.
TTCTTTATTTCAAGGTTACCAGTCGCTGCAGGGTTAACCAAGTGGAAGACCTTTGTATATTTGAATTTCTTTTTGAGCGTGAGCCATGGTTGATATTAAAAGAGTTAAATAAAAAATTAAGGTTGCTTTCATACTATTCTTTCCTTACAACAATCCAAATCAACAAACTTGATAATAATGTTAGTGGTGTAAAGACAATTTTCTCAAATAGGCTTTCAGCCAGTAGGTTTCCTAATGTGTTTAATGCAAAGAGAGCCATGAATATCCACAATATTGCATTCAATACTTTTTCTGAAATTCTGTGTCTCACATAATTGCCTTTCAAGAGTAACACCACAACCAGAAAAACATTAATGGAAATGGACGCAGCTTCGAAAGCATACATTTCATCTACTGTTTTCAACTTACCCGCCCAAACAATGGTGTAGGGAATGACCTGAAATACGATAAGCAAATGAAAAATAATTACTGCGATAAACAATCCGAGCAATAGTTTTAAAGCGAGTTGCTTTGTTATTTTTTCCATTCAGAAAATATTTTAATCCTCAATCGCGGAGTCCGAGACGAGACTCCCGAGGAATGAGAAAAATAAGGATTATCAAAGTACTTTAAAAACCGTAGCCATTTTTTAAGTAATTGATCCATCTTTTATTCTCCATATCTCACAATAACAGGCAATCCTTAACCTTAGTAACCAGCCTTAATCTTTAATTTACCAACATCTTCGTAAAGATATACAGATCCTTATTTCAGTTATAAGCTAATACTTTCAATTCATCAATTTCGGAGTCCGAAGCGACTCGCAAACACCACCGCTGAAAAACCTGATGCCGATATAAGCAGTTGTAATTCCCGTTTGAGGTTAAAACGGAATTTTATTATCTTTCTATCCGTTTTAAGGGCAAACCACAACTTTACAGGTATGATTAAACGAACCATAACATCCGATAAAAAAACGGTATCCATAGATGTACCTGAAGATTATATCGGTAAGCAAATTGAGGTACTGCTCTACTCAACAGATGAACTCAGGGAACAACAAGTACCCGCACAGGCAAAAAAAACATCCCGCTTACGTGGAGCATTAAAGCTCACCGACAGCCAGTATAAAAATGTACAGCAATACATGAACGATGTGCGCAACGAATGGAACAGGGCTATCTGATTGATACCAACGCTGCCATTGACTTTCTTGGTATCTTCTTTAAGGAGTAACAAAATATGAGTAGGAAAAAAAAAGACCGAAGTAACATTAGCTGAAGAAGTTCTCTATTCGCATATTTATGTTATCAGAAAGCATAAAGTGATGCTTGATTTTCACCTTGCTGAACTGTATGAAGTTGAAACAAGAGTATTAAACCAGG
The DNA here is from genome assembly GCA_964574945.1 of uncultured Ohtaekwangia sp. Lineage (GTDB taxonomy): Bacteria > Bacteroidota > Bacteroidia > Cytophagales > Cyclobacteriaceae > ELB16-189. The sequence continues at coordinate 14,865 of CAZNRJ010000053.1, forward strand.
CTATCAGGCGAAATGCTGATCGTTTCCCTGAAGATTTTATGTTTCAGCTTACACAGGCTGAGTGGGGAAACTTGAAATCACAATTTGTGACATCAAGCTCAGGGTGGGGCGGCCGAAGAAAACTCCCGATGGCCTTCACCGAACAAGGTGTCTCCATGCTTTCCAGTGTGCTCAACAGCCCTCGCGCCATTGCTGTAAACATACAGATCATGCGGCTTTTTGTAAAGATGCGGCAGATGATCATTGGCT
>CAZNRJ010000054.1:0-15092 GCA_964574945.1 uncultured Ohtaekwangia sp.
TCCGGTTTAATTGATCTCACCCGGTTGCGCGAGCTTTCAGGTCTTGATGAACAGATTCAGAAAATGGAAACGCTTACACCTTCCCTAAGTTTAGATGATCGGTTTTATGCTGCCCTGGCAAGTGAAAAGAAGCAAATCAAAAAGGAAGCTTCGTTCTCCATGCCGTCCCTGGGTTTCCTCTTTCCTCGTTTGGCGATGGCTGCGGTTTTAGTTCTGTCAGGATTTGGGGTCGGATATTTTCTGCAATCGCCAACGCAAAAAAGTGAAGTGAGCGAGTTATCGCAAGAGGTGAGTGACCTTAAAGAGATGATGATGCTCTCACTCTTAGAAAAGGAATCGGCCACACAGCGATTGAAGGCGGTGAGCCTGACATCTGAAATGAACCAGGTGAGCGATAAAGTGACGAATGCCTTGTTTGTTGCCCTTAATAAGGATGACAATGTGAACGTGCGGCTGGCCGCGCTTGAAGCGTTGAAACCTTACATCAAGGAAAGCGATGTGCGCACAAGGCTTATCAAATCAATTGGTGTTCAGGATTCGCCCTTAGTGCAAATTGCGTTGGCCGAATTTATGGTCTCGATTCAGGAGAAAAAGTCGGTGGGCGAGCTGAAACAGTTATTGGAAAACGAAGGCGTGCCTAAGGAAGTAAAAAATAAAATCTCGGAAAGTATTAAAGTCTTAATCTAAAACTCGATCCTCTCTCCCGATAGCTATCGGGATGGAGAGGGCAGGGTGAGGTAGAAATACTCATCCCTCTCCTCTGGAGAGGGAACGAGGGTGAGGTAAAATTAAATCTTAATCTAAATCACTCTACCCCCAGGGCAGGGTGAGGCAAAAAACTCAATATGAATAAACTACTATTAATAGGAATGCTCTTTGGCCAGGTTGCCGGTATTGCACAATCCTTCACCGAAAAAATTACCAAAGAGTTGATGTTCGATAAGAAAAGTGCGGACAATGCATTGATGATAGCCAATATCAATGGAAGTATAACGGTAACCGGGTACGAAGGAGATAAAATTTTGATCGAGGTAACGAAAACGATCAAAGCAAAAACGGATGAACGGCTTGAAAAAGGGAAGGCTGAAGTAAAGCTTGGAGTTATCGATCGTGCCGACACGTTGATCCTCTTCACGGATGGCCTCTGCAGCAAATTTGGCCGTGGAAATAAAAACAATTGGGGCCGTGAGCAAAATGGGTGGGGATACAATTGGAACAACAATCATGACGATTGCAAAACGGTCTACGATTATACCCTTGACTATGTAATCAAGGTACCGCGTTTGGTGAACATTTTGATCAGCACGGTAAACCAGGGCGACCTAAAAGTTGAAAACCTGGCAGGAAGTATTGTGGCGAATAATGTAAATGGAGGTATTACCCTTTCGGGGATATCGCGCGAGGCTTCTGCCAATACGGTTAATGGCGATGTGAATGTTACCTACACGAAGAATCCGCAGAAAGCTTGCAGGTTCTATACGCTGAATGGCGATATCAACGCGTGGTTTCAAAAAGGACTGGCGGCCAACATGAGTTTTGAAAGTTTTAATGGCGAGTTGTTTACGAATGTGGCTCAATTGGAATCGCTGCCCGTGGTGGTTGAGAAAAGCGAAACAAAGAAAGGGATCAAATATAAAGTGAACGGCAACCGGTTTAAGATTGGCGAAGGCGGTGTTGTGCTCGACTTCGAAACGTTCAATGGTAATGTGTATGTAAAAGAAAAAATTTAATCAAACAGGAAAATGAAAAAGCAAATAGTAATAGCGTTGTTGGTGTGTTTCTCAACGTTGGCCTTCGGCCAAACCTCTGGCGACTTTCCGGTGCCTTTGACCGATCCGGCTAAGCGCGGAAAATTAAAAGCTCACTTGAATTATGGATCAATAACGGTGAAGGGCACCGCACGCAAAGATGTTTTGGTAAAGTATTCGGCATCGGAAAATGAATCCAAAAAAGACAAGGGAGCACCTAAGGATGGATTGAAGCGCATTAGCAGCGGCACCATTGACCTGGAAGTTTCAGAAAATTCTAACTATGTAAAAATTGGCTCAGGCTCATGGAATAACAAAATGAACCTTGAGATTGAGGTACCAGCCGGGTTTGACCTGAACATCAGCTCGTATAATGATGGCGATATCCTGGTTAGTAACATTCAGGGCGAGATAGAGATCACCAGCTATAATGGCGGGATTACGGCCAACAATATTTCAGGCTCAGTGATTGCCACAACCTACAATGGCGAAATAAAAGTTACGTTCGACCAGATTAAAGAAGGAGTGCCGATGTCGTACTCAACGTATAATGGTGATATTGATATTACGTATCCTGCCAATCTGAAAGCAACGTTTAAAATGAAAACAGAGCGCGGTGAAATCCTTAGCGGGTTTGATATGAACATGATCAAGAGCGGCCCTGTACAAAAGAAGGACACCAAATCGGGTACCTATAAAGTAGTGATAGACGAATGGGTGAAGGGCGAAGTAAATGGGGGCGGTCCTGAAATATCCATGCGCAATTACAATGGCGATGTGATCATCCGGAAGAAGTAGATCTTAAATTCGCATAGAAACCGTTTCAATATTAGATGTTGAACGGTTTCTTTTTTAACAAGCCATTTGTATTAGAAGCCATCTCAAAAATCAGCGCGAATGTCAGGCTGAGGCACTCGAAGCCTTAAGGGGGGCCGACATCTAAGTTATTTTTGAGATGGGTTCTAGTGAGCGGGAAACGAGGCTCGAACTCGGGATGAGCTACTCCCGCTTCTTAAATAAAAATACTCATCCAAATTCTACTCCCAAATTGTTAGTACTAAAATTTCTTTTCATTACTCAATGGAAAGTCCAATTCCCTTAGCCATTAAACCCGCAAGGATTGGAATAATAAAAAGGAGAAGTAATTCAATCCTCAACATCCAAAAAATCAAGGCTGGTGTTTTCACAATTTCATCCGGGTTGCCTTTCCTGTTTTTAATAAAAAACACGGTTGGGTAAATGGATAATAGCCCAATGAGGATGAAGCAGGTTAACTTGGCGTGAAATATCCAGTTCTTTGTATAGAATATTGCTGGTTTCCCGATGCTTCCTAACCATAAGGTAAGCCCTGCCGCTAACAAACTAAGGGCTGCAAGTCCATAGACCGCATCGATTCGCGCTAACCGGCCAATTTCTAACCGTGTTAATTCTTTTTTAAGGAGTAAATGTTCGGAGACCAATGAGCCAACAATTGCGAAGATGCTGATGAAGTGAATGTAGCGGAGAAGGATTTCGGTGTTCATACATTATGGTTTTAAATAATAGCCGTAGGTAGGAAAGTGATCTGAGATTTTCATGGTTCGGTTAACCTCATAGCCAGCGGCATGGATGTCTGAACTATGAAACTGGTGGTCGATGCGTAGAAAATAAGGTATTTCATTGAAGGTAAATCCAAATCCCTTACCGGTTTCTACAAATGTGTTTTGATATTCTTTTTTCAACTGGTAATAAGCGTACGTGTATGGAGTCTCATTGAAATCACCACAAATTATATACGGATACGGTGATGTTTTTGTATGCCTAATGAGTTCTTTTATTTGGTCGCTTCTTTTTACTGCACCATATTTCAGTCGCTTGATAATAAACAGGATTTTTGCAAAACCCCGGGTTTTATAAAGATCCAGGTTCATAGAGGCGAGGTGGACATTATATACCCTGATTGTTTTTCCATTTACATCAAGATCAGCAAACATGGCGGCATTGGGCGTGCCTTTAGCTTCAAAAACAATTCCTGAATCAAGCATTGCAAATTTACTGAAGATAGCCATGCCCGGATTATGTTCCTGGTCTTCCACATCTGCCTGAAATATAAAGCCTGAATACCCTTTTTGTTTGATTTGCCCGGTAACATCCAAGGGCTCCCATCTTGAGTTTGTACTATATTCTTGCAGGCACTTAATATCCGAAGTATCGTTGGCCACCCATTGAATCATTTGAGTTGAAAACTTGCTGTAGGTTCTGGCCTCCCTGAAAAACTTTGCATTGAAACTAAGGACCTGTATCGAATTGCTTTTGGAAAGTTCTTTATTGAATGATAATGTGCTTTGTAAAAATGGCCAACCCGCCAACAGGGTGAATAGGGGAAGTAACGCTAATTTTTTTCGCTGAATGAGTAGCATGAGCAGGCTTGCAAATTGGATGATTAACAGGAATGGAATCAACTGACTGAAGAAAGCAGCCGGCCAGAAAATTTCCGGTGGAATTAATACACTGATATAACTAACGAACGTGAAAAACGATAAATAAAGTACGACCCGTTGGCTTGATTGTAATTGAAATAATTTCATAGAGTCAGCAAACGTAATCAATTAGAGTTTAAAGAAGATTTTCTTTTTGTAAAGAAAATAACACAAGCCCCATTCGAATGAAAAAATGCAAAGAGGTGTAATGATTAGCATCAGTGAATGAGGGGTATTTGTCAAGCTCATAAGTCCATTCGTTATCGCACCCGCGTAATCATTAAACCAACGATGTCCCACAATTTCAAAAAACAAGTAGATAAAGATTGAATTCATTCCCACAATTGTAAAGAACGAAAGATATTTTTTATGATCTCTCACATCAATCCACCAGTAGCAGCATGCTAATCCAAGCAAACACCATCCGCCTGAGGCAAGCGTGAACGAACTGGTTGCTATTCGCTTAATGATAGGAGTGATTGTCCAGTCAAGGAGAAATCCACTGACCAAACAAATCGCCCCGGCTGCAAGCAGGTATTTCAATTTTTTATTTTCATGTATGGATGACAGTAAAAGTTTCCCGGCAACTGCTCCCCAGATGGTATGGGCTGCTGTTGGAATGCAATTGATAGCAACCCAACCACCTGAATTTATCTTGTTCATGAGTATCAAATCCATAAAGTTTCCAAAATTATGTTGGTCGGTAAAAGGTTGATCAAACCCCGGGATGTTGGAGAAGCGGTATAATAGTTCAGTTAACAAAAGCAAACCAACACTAACAAGAATTTGATTTCTTACCGACCATCGAAAAATGAGAAAGGCAACCAACGTAGTGAACGAAAGCTGGGTGAGTACATCCCACAGTTCAAAAGAAAGTCCGCCCGGCCTGACGGCATAGTCGAGTACGCCCCAAAAGAATAGCCAGCCGCTTCGCGTAAGCGCTTTCTTAAATTGGTTGGTCCAGGGAACTCCCGCTTCTTGTTGTTTATGCAGCGAGAAGGCCATAGCCGTGCCTGCGATTAACATAAAGCCCGGTTGAATCAAATCCCAAAACCGTAGTCCATGCCAGGGATGATGAAAAAATTGTCCAATGAAAGTTTGGATCGCATAGCCTTCACTTAAGTCAAAAAGATTATCAAAGAGCCGGGTGCTCTCCAAAGCGAGGAGCACCATAATAAAGCCACGCATAAAGTCGAGGGAGAGGAGACGTGTGGATGCTTTGATTTCCATTCAGGAAAGATAAAAAAGATTTACTCTTTCTTCTTTCTGTCATTTAACAATTACTGTCACACGGTGTAGGAAATCTTATTCCCGAAAGAGGCGTCTGACACCTTAAGGTGTCTTGACGCCTTGAAGACACTTTACTAATTTCAGATTAGGCTAATCGAAATGAAATTCTTTTAAAATATTCTCATGGCTCGAGCGGGAAACGGGATTCGAACCCGCGACTTTCAGCTTGGGATCCGCCAGTTGGCGGACTACCTCCCGATAGCCATCGGGATGAGCTACTCCCGCTTAATTATTTTCGAATATGAGACTTCAGATTGAAAATTCAAATGATTATGGTCGAATAATTAAATCGCAAAATTGTAATAGGCGTCTGACACCTTTAAGGTGTCTTGACGCCTGCTGGTGTGTAAGTCGTTAGTAATGATAGTTAGTTATTTCAAGGCGGCCAATCTTTGCAGCAGAGGTGGATGCGAGTAATGAAAAAATACATAAGCCGGATGCGGATACAAATTGCTTAGTGAATCGACAGAAAGTCTTTTAAGCGCGTTGGATAAAGCATTGCCGTCAAATGTTTCTTTCGCATAAGCATCTGCTTCAAACTCATTCTTGCGGCTCAGCAAACTCATAAACAATCCTGTAATGCCCGAGATAGGAGAGAAGAGAATGCCAAAGGCAATCAGGTTTAAGTGAATGGCCTGTTGGCTTCCGCCTAAGGCAATGGAAAGGTTCTCATTGAAAATCATCAGCGAAAGTACAAACAGTACAAAGAACACCTGGACAATCGAAATCAAATAATTCCACACAATGTGTTTCTTTTTAAAATGACCCACTTCATGCGCCAGCACGGCCACTAATTCTTCAGTAGAATGATTGGTTATTAACGTATCATAAAGAACAATTTTTTTCTTTTTCCCGATTCCTGAAAAGAAAGCATTCGCTTTCGCGGAACGCTTAGACCCATCCATCACAAAAATATTGTCGAGTGGAAAGTTTACTTTTTTGGAAAATTGTTCGATTGCTGTTTTTAATTCTCCATCGCCCAGCGGGGTAAGCTTGTTAAACAAGGGCAACAACAAGCTGGTATAGAACATATTGATGAACAAAATAAATGCGGCTGCGATCAATCCAAACCAAATCCAAAAACCCGGCCCAATAGTATTAACAAGATAGAGTAAGATGGAAATCAATGCGCCTCCGATAACTGCTCCTAACGCATACCCTTTTAGTTTATCAATGATAAAAGTCTTTATAGTGGTTTTATTGAAACCATACTTTTCTTCAATTACAAAAGTGGAATACCACTGGAACGGGAGTGATAAGATATCAGATACAAAGACTATTACACCAAAGAATGCAAGCGCTAACACAATCTGATTTTCAATGAGCGGCCGAAGTAATAAATCAATCCAGCCAAAGCCACCGAGCAACAACATGCCAAAGGAAAGCGCAAAGCTAAATGCAGAAGATAGGAATGAGAAGCGGGATTGTTCTTTTTGATACGCCAATGACTTCTGGTATTTCCCGGTCTCATAAAAATCCTGGATCTCAGCCGGGATTTCCGGTTTCAATGCTTTTAAGTTCAGATAATCGAGTGTTTGATCGAATAGATAACTGACTAAGGAAATGCCCAGGATTATATAAAGAATTACTTCTGGAGTCATAATAAAGTGCTTGTGTGAATAATTACTTAGCTTTTAAGTAGTTTACTGAAAGCTTCGGCTGTTTTGATGAAATGAAATCCCTTAAGGGTCTGATCAAAATTTTCTTTGATCTTGTCGTTGTTCAGATTTCCGATGCTGCCTTCGTGCGTATGATTCAATTTTGTTGAGTAATTGAATTTTCCCTGCTCAATATCGCGGCCGATTTGTTTGTACGCATCCCGAAAAGGGACTCCTGAAAGAACTAATTTATTCACTTCTTCAACACTAAACAGGAACTTATACTTTTCATCTTCCAGAATATTTTCTTTCACCACAATGGCTGAAAGCATGAGGTGTGTCATTTGTAAACACTCTTTTAATGTTTTTATGGCTGGGAACAACTTCTCTTTAAGCAACTGTAAATCACGGTGATAGCCCGAAGGCAAATTTGAAGTTAACAAAGTAAGTTCATTCGGTAATGCTTGCAGTGCATTGCATTTAGCACGGATCAATTCAAATACATCCGGATTTTTCTTATGCGGCATTATGCTGGAGCCGGTTGTTAATTCTTCCGGAAAGGAAATGAACCCAAAGTTTTGATTAAGGAAGAGCGTTGCATCCATAGCCAGCTTGCCAATCGTTGCAGCCACATTGCTCATAGCCTGTGCAAGAATGCGTTCGGTTTTACCGCGCCCCATCTGCGCATACACCACGTTGTAATTCAAATCAGCAAAGCCGAGTAGCTGAGTGGTAAGTGTTCTGTTAAGCGGAAAAGATGAACCGTATCCCGCAGCCGAACCCAATGGATTTTTATTTACTACATGGTAAGCTGCTTGTAATGTTATCAAATCGTCTGTAAGTCCTTCGGCATAAGCGCCAAACCACAAGCCAAACGAAGAAGGCATAGCTAATTGCAAATGCGTATAGCCGGGCAACAATTTATCTTTATGTTCTTCGCTCCTGGCAATCAGCAGTTTAAAGAGCGGTTGAATGCTTTTAGTTATTTCTTCAATTTCGTTGCGTAAGTATAATTTGATGTCTACCAACACCTGGTCGTTGCGTGAGCGGCCACTGTGGATTTTCTTTCCGGCTTCACCGAGTTTTTTTGTTAAGAGTAATTCCACTTGTGAGTGAATATCTTCTACCTCAGCTTCAATTTTGAAATCACCGGTTTCAATTTGGATGTAGATATTTTTGAGTTCCTTACTTAGGATTGTCAATTCTTCTTTTGTAAGCAGACCGATGGATTCCAGCATCGTAATGTGTGCCAACGAGCCAAGCACATCAAAAGGAGCTAAGTTCACATCCAGCTCACGGTCCATACCTGTTGTAAAGTCAGTGACTACTTTCAGGGAATCTTTATCTTTTGTCCAGAGTTTCATATTACTGAGCCAAGTTATAAAAGATTGTGAAGTTTCATGTACTGCAGCAACATGATTGTTTTTCCATCTTTGATCTCGCCACTCCCAACCATGCCCCACGCTTTATTAAAAGGTAGTTCGAGTACCTCAATATCTTCATGATCGCCCACGCCACCACCCGCTGAGGTTTTCATATCGCGTGAATATTCAGCAATAAAGAAATAGAGAATTTCAGTAACCGATCCAGGTGACATGTAGGCTTCAAAAACTTTCTTTACATCCTTTAAAGTAAAACCTGTTTCTTCTTCGGTCTCCCTACGGATTGCATCTTCAGCATTATCGGCATCGAGTAATCCCGCGCAGGTCTCTATCAACATCCCATCATCGTTTCCATTGATGTAGGTGGGTAGTCTGAATTGTTTGGTAAGGATGACGGTTTTTAATTCTTTATTATAAAGTAAAATAGTAGCACCGTTTCCGCGATCATAGGCTTCCCGATTTTGGTTTACCCAGCTTCCATTTTTCTTTTGAAAATCAAATGTTACCTTCTTTAGTGTATACCAATTATCAGAAAGAATTTCTGTGTTTAGAATCCGGACCTTATCGTTCATAGTATAATTTTTTCCAGGAGGGAAAGATATGATTCAATTCCCTCCTCAATTTCCTGAATGTAAATAAACTCATCTGCACTGTGCGACCGCGCAGAATCACCCGGCCCCATCTTGATAGAGGGAACGGGAATCAAAGCCTGATCGGAGGTAGTAGGCGAGCCATATAATTTTTTGCCCAATGTTTTTCCTGATTGAACCAACGGATGATTTTCGGAAACACCCGAAGATCGCAGCCGAAGGGACCTCGCAGTTACTTCGCAAGAGACATGTTGCTTTACGGTCTCCAAAATTTCTTCGAGTGTATACGCATCGGTTACGCGCACATCTACCGTAAATTTGCATTCTGTAGGTACTTGATTATGAGCCTGGCCAGCGTGAACAACCGTCACTGACATTTTTATTTCCCCTAATGATGCTGATACTTTTGGGAATTTATACGCACGGAACCACTCAATGTCTTTAATTGCCTGGTAGATTGCATTTATTCCTTCCTCGCGTGCAGCATGGCCGGCTTTTCCATAAGCAACACAATCCAGCACCATTAATCCTTTTTCGGCAATGGCAATATCAGTAAGGGTTGGTTCGCCAACAATGGCACAATCAATTATTGGCAGGTCATTCCAGATTAATTCTATTCCGTTCGTTCCCGAGATTTCTTCTTCCGCAGTAGCCGCTACTACTAAATTGTATTTCAGGTTTTCCTGGTTGTAGAAATAGAAAAATGTCATAATCAGTGAAACCAATGGCCCACCGGCATCATTGCTGCCCAGTCCATAGATTTTTCCGTCTTCAAAATCTGCTGAAAAGGGATTGCGCGTGTACGCAGGATTTGGTTTTACTGTATCGTGATGAGAGTTGAGAAGGATGGTTGGCTTATTTTCATCAAAAAATTTATTCTTAGCCCAAACATTATTACCCTTGCGTGTTGCCTCCATCCTGTGATGAGCAAAGAAACTCATCAACAAGTTGGCGGTTTTATCTTCTTCCTTACTAAAAGAAGGAATAGAGATAAGTTGCTGTAACAGGCCAATAGCTATTTCAGGCAGATGTTCTCTCATGCCTGTGTGATTAATGTTCCTTTTGTATCGTAACCGGTGTTGGCAAGCAAGTGAGTATGCTCTCCAATCAACACTTCCTTTACTCCCGATTGAATAGCGTGAAACGAGTTCTCAAGTTTTGGTAAGATTCCATCGTGAAACGAACCCTTTGCTAATAATTCCTGGTAAAGGGAATGAGTGAGGTTGCGGATCACCGAATCTTCTTTATTGACATCTGTTAAAACACCTTGCTTCTCAAAACAAAATATCAAACGAACATCAAAATGTTTGCTTAACGAAATAGCCAATACTGATGCGATGGTATCAGCGTTGGTATTCAACATCACTCCATCGCTATGCGTTAATGGTGCAAAGATTGGGATTACATTTTGCTTTAGCAGAAAATATAGCAACGTGCTGTTCACACTTTCAGGTGTAATGTCACCAACAAAACCATAATCCACTTCACCAACCGGCCGTTTCTTAGCGCTAATCAAATTACCATCCGCACCTGTAAAACCCATTGCATTGCAATGATTAGCCTGCAATTGTGCTACGATTTGTTTGTTAACAAGTCCGCCATAGACCATTGTAACCAGATCAAGTGTTTGGGTATCGGTAATTCTTCTTCCTTTTATATAGCGCGATTGAATGCCCAATTGCTCACCCAGCTTAGTGGCGATTTTACCACCTCCATGAATTAATATTTTCGGAGCCTGAATCGAAGCGAAATCTTTTAGAAAGTTCTTCAACGACTTCTCGTCATCCAGCACATTGCCACCGATTTTAATAATATAGAGCTTATTCATAATAATAAAATTGACAATGAACAATAAACAGTTGACAAAGGATTGTCAATTGATAGTTGTCAATTGTTTTTTGGTTTTAATAATTCAGCTAACACCGCCTGCGCTGCCCACACCCGGTTGCCTGCTTGTTGTGTAACGATGCTATTTGGTCCGTCTAATATTTCGTCACTAAGTTCTACGTTTCTTCTCACCGGAAGGCAATGCATTACTTTTGCCTGGTTGGTAACGGATAATTTTTTATTGGTCAACATCCACTTAGGATCGTTGCAATATATTTTTCCGTAATCCTCATACGTGCTCCAGTTCTTTATATAAACAAAGTCAGCATCTTTAAGCGCCTCATCTTGATTTTGTGTGATGGTAGCGCCTTTGGTAAATTTTGGATCGAGCTCATAATCTTCGGGGTGCGTAATCACAAAATCTGCACCTTGCCAGGCATTTACCCATTGCGAAAAACTATTCGCAACACATTGAGGCAAGGCTTTTACATGCGGAGCCCAGGTGAGAACAATTTTTGGTTTTCGTTTTTCCTTAAATGTTTCCTGAATGGTAATGATGTCTGTTAAGCTTTGTAAAGGATGTACCGTAGCGCTTTCCAAACTAAGGATAGGAACACCTGAGTACTTGATGAATTGATTAATATACAATTCACTGTAATCATCCGCTTTGTTTTTTAACGATGGAAAAGTCCGGATACCCAAAATGTCAAAATACTTTCCCAGCACAGGGGCGGCATCTTTTACGTGCTCTACTGTTGTGCCGCTCATGATCGCTTCGTCCTCGAATTCCAACGACCAACCATCCTGCCCCACATTAAAAACAATCGCATCCATGCCCAGGTTCTTAGCGGCAATTTGGGTACTGATGCGCGTGCGCATACTTGGATTCAAAAAGAGCATTCCCAATCTTTTATTCGTGCCCAACGTTGCGTCTTTAAAAGGATTGGCTTTGTAAGCAAGTGCATTACTTACCAAGTGGTTGAGATCACTTACTTCATTTACAGATAAGAAATGCTTCATGACGAAACGGGCTGTTTAAGTTCAACAGTTAAGGCTTCAAGTAAAATGTCGGCTTCGTTATTGGATAATGCCAGCGATGGGAGAAGACGAACCGTATTCGGTTTAGCTTCGCCTGTAAAGATGGAATGCTTAAAGAGTAAATCTTTCCGCAAAGAAGCGAGTTCTTCAGGAAGATCAAACCCGATCATCAATCCTTTGCCGCGAATTTCTTTTATGGATGGAAATGACTGAAGTTGTTCCATCCAATAATTACCGAGTACAGAAGCATTGTTCATCAAATTTTCTTGTTCAATCACTTCAAGAACTGAAAGTGAAGCAGCACAGGCTAAATAATTTCCGCCAAAGGTTGTTCCCAACATGCCGCTCCACGGTTTTATATCCGGATGGATAAGCACACCGCCCACAGGAAAGCCATTGCCCATTCCTTTTGCGATGGTGATCAAATCAGGAGTTATTTCTGCATACTGGTGCGCAAAGAACTTTCCGGTGCGGCCATAGCCGGATTGAACCTCATCTAAGATAAGTAGTGTACCAACCTCTTTACATTTTTTAGAAAGAAGTTTTAGAAAGGAATCGGTTGGGAAGTGAATTCCCCCAACTCCCTGTGCTCCTTCGATAATAACGGAAGAGATTTCGGAATTGATTGTTTGAATGAATGCTTGCTCATCATTTAACGGAAGAAAAATTACTTCGTGCCCGGCATTAAAAGGTGCTACAATTTTCGGGTTGTCGGTTGTAGCCACGGCACCTGAAGTACGGCCATGAAACGCCTTTTTAAAAGCAATTACTTTTTTCCGTCCATTGACAAACGAAGCAAGTTTTAACGCATTCTCATTGGCTTCGGCCCCTGAGTTACAAAGAAAGAGTTGGTGATTTGGATAGCCCGAAAATTGTCCGAGTTTCTCAGCCAGCTTTTCCTGCAAAGAATTTTTTACGCTATTTGAGTAGAAACTGATTTTATCAAGCTGATTTTTCAGCGCCTCAACAAAATGCGGATGATTATGACCGATGGAAATCACGGCATGACCTCCATACAGATCCAAATATTTTTTTCCTTCATTATCCCATAACCACGAGCCTGAAGCTTTAACAGGTTCAATGGGGAAAAGGGGGTATACATCGAATAGTTTCACTGTTAAAAAGTTTAAAGCCTGGAGTTTAAAGCTCAAAGCGAAGGTTAAGATTATTTTCTAAGTTTTTTGATTAATGAAATTAGCATAGCCTTGACTTCGCCAACTTGAGTGATTATCGGGTCATAGTTTTTCTTGTCGATAAATTTTAGTTCATAAGAAAGCATGAGCAGATATTCAGATTCCTGACAAGAGCCTAAAGCTGTTTGAAGAAAATTCGCAAAGTCCTTATCTGTGTATTTGCCAGTGCCTTCAACAATGTTATTAGCCACAGATATAATTGCTCGTCTGAGTTGATTCGTCATTCCATAGACCTCTTCTTTAGGAAAGCCAACAGTAAGCCTGTATACATCAAGTACATTCTGATGCGCCCTTTGCCAAACAATCAATTTCTTATAGTCTTGCATTTCTTTAATAATTCGTTCAGCAATCAATCATAATAATTTCACCAGGCATTAGCTTTAAGCTTTCGACTTTATACTTTTAACTTAAAAAGTATTTCCCTTCAACCTCAGCCCTTCACTCTCATCAAACCCAAACATCAGGTTCATATTTTGAATGGCTTGCCCGCTGGCGCCTTTTAATAAATTATCGGTGATGGAATGAATGACTAACTTCTTACCAATCTTTTCAAGATGGATCAAACACTTGTTTGTGTTTACCACCTGTTTCAAATCGATCATTTCATCGATTACATGTGTAAACGGATGCGCGGCATAATATTCCTTATAAAGTGTATTTGTTTCACTCAAGCTGAGTGCAGACTCAAGCATGGAGGTTACAAAAATCCCTCGCGTGAAATCTCCGCGCCACGGAATAAAATTAACTTCTTCTGTGAATGCAGGCTGCAACGCTTTTAACGTTTGATTAATCTCACCCAAATGCTGGTGAGTTAATGTTTTATAGGCTGAAATATTATTTACCCGCCAACTGAAATGGGTTGTGTCTTGTAATTTTTGTCCGGCACCGGTAGAACCTGTAATTCCCGTAGTGTGAACTTCTTTTAAAAATCCGGCTTTAGCTAATGGGAGCAAGCCAAGTTGAATAGTAGTTGCAAAGCAACCGGGGTTGGCAATATTTTTTGCTGTCTTTATTTTATCGCGTTGAAATTCCGGAAGACCGTAAACAAACTCCCTGCCTCCGGCAGTATCACCTAAGCGGAAATCATTTCCTAAGTCTATGATTCGCGTGTTGTCAGGAAATTTATTCTCAGCTAATAGTTTTTTGCTTTCGCCATGGCTCAGGCAAAGGAATAAAACATCAACTGCTTGATTAAAATCAGAGGAGTAAACCAATCCGGTTTCACCAATTAAATCAGGGTGGGTGCTTGTTACGGGCTTGCCCGCCTGACTTCTGCTCTGGATAAAAATTATTTCTATGTTCGGATGATTAAGCAAAAGACGCAACGTTTCCCCTCCGGTATATCCAGCCCCACCAATGATTCCTGCTTTTATTTTTTCTTTCATCTTTTTTAGAATTCAAAGTAAAAGTTTAAAGTCTGCCTACTTTAAACTTTTTACTTTCTACTTACTTTATTGTCTGCTTCATTTTTAACTTGATGATATATCCCCACCTGGTTTCCAAAAATCTTAGTGAAGCCTTTCACGTCATCGGCTGTCCAGCCTAAATTCATTTCGCCATACTTTCCAAACTTGGCCGACATCAAATCATAATCTGATGAAATGCCATTGATTTGATAGCGATAGGGATACAGGGTAACAGAAACCTCACCAGTCACATGTTGTTGCGAACTGGTTAAAAAGGCTTCCATATCGCGCATGACCGGATCGAGGTATTGACCTTCGTGCAGCCAGTTGCCATAGAACTGCGCCAGTTGATCCTTCCAACTCAACTGCCATTTGGTAAGCACGTGCTTTTCCAACGCATGGTGGGCTTTAATGATTACAACCGGTGCGGCAGCTTCAAATCCAACACGGCCTTTAATTCCAATAATCGTATCACCCACATGAATGTCGCGACCAATCCCGTAAGGACCAGCGATAGTTTGCAAATGATGGATAGCATCTACTGGGTGCGAAAACTTTTTG
>CAZNRJ010000055.1:0-14907 GCA_964574945.1 uncultured Ohtaekwangia sp.
CGTAATAACTAACATCCCGGGAGTGATCTGTAACATGATAGCCAATGGCCAGCAGGTGTTGTGTTTTATCGTACAGAAAATCATACTCCATTTCTGCAAACTCACCCGCTTGCAGAGCAAGTGTTTGTAGTGTGGCAATACGAACTCTCGCACAGTCACTCACCTCTTTTAGGGATATCATGACCTGATGCAGCCATTGTTTTTCTTCATCTGAATTTTCAAGTGCTGTCAGGTTGTCTATTTCCTGTTCCACCATTTGATCAAGCCCTGCTATTTGAGCAAGGGTATGAACTTGAGATACAAATTTCAGGTTTCTAAATTTTTCCGGAATTGGAGAGGTTAGCCAGGGCGCAAACAGGATTATTTCTTCCAGGATTTTTCTTGCTTGATTTGGAAACGCAGCAAGCATAGTACCTTCAACAACAACTAAAGAATGTGTAAGCTCCTGAAATTGCTTTAACACATTTTCAAGACAAATCTTTAAAGCAGGCAGTTGAAAATTTTGAGTTTCAAGTGATTTATATAACGACTGCAAGGAAGCTTGCAATCCATTCTCATTGGAAGGTACTTCGTGAATTGCTACCCGCAATGTATCCTGAAGTCCTTGAATAATATGAGGTTCAATTACTCCTCTATTCTGAACGGTAAGAAAGCCTTGCCTTAGGGTAAGTAGATGACCCGCCAGGTTGCCACTGTCGACCGTAGAAACGTACCGAGGGTTAAGTACAGCTAATGTTTGTGTATCATACCAATTGTAAAAATGACCCTGATAGCGATCTAATTTTTGTAGTGTGTTGAAAGTATTGGTTGTGCGAACGATTAGTTGTGTGATCGTGGAATATCCAAAATCGTAAGCCGATAAATTAGCGAGCAGGGAAAGGCCAATGTTTGTTGGAGAAGTCCGATGCGCTATTACCGGAATTGGGTACTGCTGAAGATTATCAGGCGGAAGCCAATTGTCTCCTTCACCAACAAGATATTCAAAAAACAACCATGTTTTCCGCGCAAGCTCACGCAAATACATTTTTTGGTCTTCCTTTAATTCAGATTTTGAAGAAACCAGTGGCTTATCTAAGAATGATACAACAGCAGGTGACAAAAACCACATCAGTAAAAAAGGTGCTGAAACAAAAAACTGGAGGAATGATCCGGTAATGAAAAAATAGGCGCACAATCCTATTACGATAACAGGAGCAATCCACATGGTACGATACGTATTGAATAATCCCTGGCTTCTTTTGTTGCTGAACCCTGAAGGATTCCATTCCAAAAGATTTTTTCGTGAAATGTGAATGCGCCACAACGTGCGCACAATGGCATCGAGATTGATGAACGCTTCGTACGGTAAACACACAAGCCCAAACAACGATTGGAGAATACTCTTAGAAGTAAGGCCAACAGTATTATTGATATGTTGCGTCAATCCGATTTCCTTTGGTTTCCAGATAGCACCCCAAAGAGATGTTAATGCTGACGGCACCAACATTATACCAGCAACAGCAAGTGTTAAAATCCACGGGTTGGGCAATACAATCCAACCAATTAGTAGTAAAGAAAGATGCGTTATAGGAGTTATGCTGCGTCTTAGGTTATCAAAAATCTTCCATCTTGATAATGTTGATATTGGATTTCCCTTAGGCCCTCCATCTGGCCCGGGCACAATAGGTAAAAACCAATTTCCAATCTGCCAATCGCCCCGTATCCATCTGTGCCTTCTGCTAATATCTGTTTGATACCGCGATGGGTAATCTTCATAGAGCTGAATATCACTTGCAAAACCACACCGCGCATACGATCCCTCCAGTAAATCATGACTAAGAATTCTGTTTTCAGGAAATCGATTGTTTAATGCTTTTTCAAATGCATCAATTTCATAAATTCCTTTCCCGATAAATGATCCTTCACCATACAAATCCTGATACACATCGGAAGTTACCCGTGTGTATGGGTCAATGCCCGAATCATTTTCGTGAAGGCGCGTGAAGCCAGACCGTGTTGCTCCATGAAGACTGATAGCCACGCGCGGTTGAATAATGGTGTATCCTTCAACTACTCGTTTCTTCTTCTCATCATACATAGGATGGTTGAGAGGATGTGCCATAAGACCTACTAATTTCCAGGCAGCATCGCGCGGAAGTTGCGTATCGGTATCAAGCGTTATTACGTATTTTACGGTTGAATAAATTTTCTCATTTCCTACAATGAGTGAAAAATGTTCTTTCCCTTCTCCCCTGAGAAGGTGATTAAGATTTGATAGCTTTCCGCGTTTGCGTTCATAGCCCATCCATACTTTCTGCGATGGATTCCATACGCGCGGTCGATGGAAAAGAAAAAAAGTATCATTTGTTAACCGGTTGTAATATTGGTTTAATGATTCAATCTTATTTTTTGCCAATTGAATGAGAGATTCATCTTCCGGCATAGTTTGATCAGAAGCATCCCTAAAGTCGGTAAGCAATCCAAATAAAAGATTAGGATCACGATTTGAAAGAAACCGAACTTCCAGGTCTTCTATCAGTTTTTCAACCTGAGCACGGTTAACAAGCAGGGTAGGGACTATTACAAGCGTTCGGTTTTCTGACGGAATGCCCTTCGAAAAATTCAGTTTAGCTAAAGGAGTTGGTTTTACCCATAATGTGGCTAACCAATTTGAAATAGCCAATGCAAACTGACTGGCACTGATAAATGAAAGTACACCAATCAGCACGCGCCATAGCATAGTACTTTCCTTGGTGGATTCCAGTAGCATAGCACCTGGTAGTGCCGTTAAAAGAATTGCAATCAATGTATAAAACGAGGGTACTGATCGTTTAATGTTTCTTTTTAGCGCTTTAAAAAATGAGAGACGAACGTTGGCTGCTTTTTCTGTTTGGTCAATTCCTTCCTCGCGCAAGTAATAACCAACGTGTGCCCTTCTTTTATCAGTTTCATTGTCTAAATAACTTCTCTTAGCGAGGTCAATGGCTATTTGTGCAACTTCTGTTTCTGATAATGTGCTATTTCTTGCAAGGATTTCAATTTTATGACGATATGAATCGCGGGTATAAAAATCCATGTTCGCATACACATTGTTTACATCGCCTCTTAACACGAGTTCTACCGTACTCATGCTCTCAACAAAATCCCGCCAATCCGTTTTAGCAAGAAAACGCAAGCTATTGATGCTATTACTCACCGACACTTGATTAGCAGCTTGATTTTGATTTTCAATCAACACCATAGAACTGATCGTATCGTCAGTAACCGAGAGTTGTTGTTCCAACCAATGAAGCGGCAAGGTGAGTTCCATGCCTTTCCATTGAAGCTTACGCGCAAACTCAGCAACAAATGCACTTACCATAGGTGGGTTCGATCGCGCCATATCAGCGATTGTCAGCACAAGGTCTTTGGGATTATTCTCAGCGGTTTCAATAATTACCTTGGCCCATTTGTTTGCCAACGCAGTGTCGGCCCTATCCACTGCAATCCGTGCTGCCACGCGACTTAAATTCTCAATCAGTGCAAGCCGAAGCATAATGGGAACCGCCCATAGTTCACCTAAGGTGAGATTCTTTTCCTTTTGATAAGCCCCTATAAAACTTTGCAATCCGCGAATATCAATGTGACCATCACCATGTAAGATGATTTCAATAGCAAGTGCATATACACGAGGGAAACCTGCTGCCGAGCCATTGGTCAATTTTGGAAGCCCCTTACTATATCCGCGGGGCAAATATCGTTTTGCGATTCGGATTTGTTCTTCAATCAAATAAAAGTTATCGAGCAACCACTCCGCAGCAGGAGTAATTGTTTTTTTCTCTTTAAGAACGGTTAGAAGAAGTTCATTAACATGAAATAGTATTTTCTCGTTTTCAGCGAGTCTTTTTAAAAGTTGTTCAGTAGATTGATTGAAGGTAACTGCATGATGGATTGCCAATTGTTGAGCATGATGTTCCATCTGCTCAGTACTGTAGAGTTCGGCCCGTAACGGTGGATTTTCAGCAACTCCCTTACGGGTAAAATTGTCTTTTGTAGTATTGACTAATAAAGGTGATAATAGTTCCTCAATGGCAGGTACGCTTACTTTCATGCTCAAATTATTCTATTGAATTAATAGTACAGGTATGCATAGAATGGATGCACGGTGATGATATA
Source organism: uncultured Ohtaekwangia sp. (assembly GCA_964574945.1). Lineage (GTDB taxonomy): Bacteria > Bacteroidota > Bacteroidia > Cytophagales > Cyclobacteriaceae > ELB16-189. Next base: position 4,135 of record CAZNRJ010000055.1, read on the forward strand.
GTGTGGAACTTATGAAAATTAAATGAATATCTTATCAAGTTCATCTTTAATATATGGTTTATATAGTATTCTGAACGAAGACGAGGAAGTAAGGGGCACCTCCATAGCGCTCACCAGGTTTAAATTACTTTCCGGATAATTCATCAGGATAAATTCTGTTTTACTCCAGCCATGCCCGTCAGGAAGGATATTGTCCAGAAAAATAAATTGTGGTTTTTCCCTCTTAAGTATTTCCATTCCTTGCTCAATCGTTCGGGCTACAAAAACACTATACCCTTTCGCAGAAAAGAATTTATTCAACAAAAAACCAAAATCTTCCTCATCGTCTATTATTAATACTTTCCCCTTTTCCATGACTAAATTCTTTAAGTCCATTTCGCTGTAAAAAAAAAGCCCGGTCAAACATGCCGGGCTTCTCTACCTAACCTCCAAATTGATCTACCTCTAACTAAGCGCTTTTTCAATAACATTGATTCTATCCTGCGCTTCTTCTTTGCCTAACGAAAGCGAGATTTTATACAACTCCACTGCTTCGCGCAATGCCTCTTTCTTCTTGCGCGGTGCAAAGTTTGTTCTGTCTGCAACTTCCTCCAGTGCGCTGGCCTGTTTGTAATACAAATCAGCCATAGCAATCCTGTTTTTCTCTGTTGCGTCTTTCATCGAAGTCTCCAGGGAAGCGATATCACTTTCCTTTACTTTAATGACATCCTCTTTCATCATGAGAGTTGAATCCTTTTTAGCAATGGCCACTGACATTGACTCATTCTCACTTCTCATTTTCGAAACTTCCAATTGAAGCGCTGCTATTTCCTGCGAGCGCAATTCCAGGTCGCTCTTCAATCTTCTGATGGATGAAGATAAGCCCGGCACTTTCTTTGAAGTTTTTTCAAGCTCATCAATTTTCGCTTGCGTGTCTTTAATGTGCTGATTGATATCCTTTAAGCGATTCGAGTAATTATTGTAGGAAGTACCTTCCACAACATTTGCGCGAAGTACGTGACGGCTTAAGTCAATTGAATCAATCAACACATCCACTTCTTTCAATTGTGCCGCTACTTCCTTACTGGCCTGCAGCTCTGTGCTTAGCGAATCCAACTTAGATTGAAGTCTTTCTTTTTCTTTTGTATCGCAACTTAGCATGGCTGCTGCGACTCCCAGACTGAGTACTAATGTTTTAATAGTTTTCATAAGGTTTATGTTTTTAAACTTTCTTGTTTTTGTGATTTCGAATTTTGTGCCAACCCGGGTAACCTGCAATTGAAGCCAAATTCAGCGTGGTTTGCCACTTTTATTCTGATTTTATCTACAACTGGTTTCTTTATCTGTGGAGATTAATCCACACCATACGAATAGCTGTTCTTAACCTTTCTTCCCAAATAACCACTTAAAAAATCCTTTCCTCTCAGTTCCTTTTGCTCCAAATTCTTTCTTCTCTTCATTCTCTTCGTTCTTACCAAATATTCTTTCCAGCAGGGTATCATCTTTCCTGAAAAGGTCACAATCAATTTTTCTTTTTTGGGATGCTGACAGTTCAGGAAACTTTGCTCGCGTTATCGAATTCAATTCAACGTCAGCATTACACAATTTTAAAAACTCACCAACAATAGGCAGCGCTGTGCGCGAGCCTTGTCCCATAGCAGTAGAACGAAACCTGATTCGCGGATCATCGCCACCTACCCAGGCGCCCATAACAAGTCTTGGAGTGATAGCCATAAACCAACCATCGGTGTTTGATTGAGTGGTTCCTGTTTTTCCTGCAATATCATTAGTAAGACCAAACTGCGATCGCAGACTTGAACTTGTTCCTTCATTCACAGCGCGCTTCAACATGTGCACCATCAATTCCGCGTTTTCCTTTGTCAACGCCTGATGGCCTTCGGGTGATTTAAACTCCGCTAAAATTTCATTTTCATGATTGGTGATGGAAGTGATATAGAAAGGCTTAACTGTGCGGCCTTCGTTAGCAAAACATGAATAGGCCGTTACCATCTCAATCATTGAAATCTCAGCGGTACCCAATGCGAGGGATGGAACTGCAGTAAGGCTACTCTCAACTCCCATTTTATGAGCAAGGGAAATTGCATTTTCAATTCCGGCCTCTTCTAACATGCGTACCGAAACTGTATTTACTGATTTTGCCAAAGCCCCGGGCATAGAATACTTTAATCCATAATTATCCTCTGTGTTTTCGGGCGCCCAATCTTCCATATTGGTATAGGTAATTTTTTCGGCTGAGGTAAAGGAGCATGGCTTTTTCCCTTGTTCCATCGCAGCAGCATACACGATCGGTTTAAAAATGGATCCCACTTGCCGCTTTGTACTTTCGCGCACATGATCATATTGAAAATACTGATGATTGATTCCGCCTACCCAAACCTGCACAGCTCCATGCCTGGGATCAAGTGCAAGAAATCCTGCATTCAAAAATTTCAAATAGTGTTTAATTGAATCAACCGGGCTCATCGTAACTTCCTTCTCCCCTTCCCATGTAAACACATTCATAAGAACAGGCTTGTTCATCTCTGCCAAAGCCTCTTCATCGGTCATTCCTGTTTGCTTAAGCGATTTGTAGTGGTTCGATTTTTCAACTGCTTCATTTATCATTTCAGGATAGCGCTGCCAGGGGTCAGTTTTACTCCAATGATTTAAAAACGACTGTTGAACTTTTGTCATTTGACGTTCCATGGCCTTTTCGGCATAACCTTGAAGGCGCGAATCAATGGTGGTATAAATTCTTAATCCACTTGTATAGAGATTGATGGGCTGTTCATGTGTAGTGTTATATTCCTCGCACCATTTCAATACGTCAGCCCGAACTTGTTCACGAAAGTAAGGTGCCAGCCCTGAGTGATGCGTGATTTTACTATACTTTAACTCTATAGGTATTGCCTGAATCGAATCAATAAAATCAGGTTCCAAGTCTTTATACTTTTGCAATTGCGCCAGTACAACATTTCTCCGTACGAGCGCTTTCTCCGGATAAATTCTGGGGTTATATCCATGAGTAGCTTTTAACATCCCGATCAGCAAAGCACCTTGTTCAATCGTTAAATCTTTAGCCGAAATAGAAAAAAAACGTTGTGCGGCAGCTTCCAAACCAAAAGCGTTGCCTCCAAAAGAAACTGTATTTAAATAAAGGGTTAGAATTGAATCTTTATCATATACCTTCTCCAATCGGGTTGCAATGATCAACTCTCTCATCTTATTAATAATTAATGAGAAGAACCAATACTCTTTGCGCGGATACAAATTCTTGGCAAGTTGTTGTGTGATAGTGCTTCCTCCGCCTGCTGACTCGTTCTGAAGCAGAAGGCTTTTTACAACAACCCGACCTAAACTTCGAAAGTCAATTCCATGGTGAGTATAGAACCGCACATCTTCGGTGGCAACAAGTGCGTTAATAACATAAGGCGGGAAATCGCTAAATGATATATCAGATCGTTCCTGAAAAAAATATCTTCCTAACAACACACTGTCGGCACTATATACTTCCGAGGCCGTGGGATTTTTTACCTCAATCAAATCTTGCTTGCCTGGCAATGATCCAAAAATTCCCAGCCAGGTAAATAGAAATAAGACAAAGAGAAAAGCAAGTGCACCTCCTGAGAACCAACTCCCAAGAACAAGTATTCTGTTTTTAACAGGTAATGATTTTAAATAAGAGTACGCTCGAATCAACCTTACTCTTATCCAGCTATAAAAATCGATCATTCAAATTTTTTACATCGCTTTGCGCGATGCTATAACTTAATGGTAACTCCAAACTTTCCACCCGAAAAGGAATTGGCACCGCCTGCTTCCAGGTTAAGTCCAAACTTCTTTGAAAAATAATAACGTCCTCCTATTTGTGCACCCAATGCTAAACCAGAACTTCTGGTGCCGGGATAATCATTATCTGAATTCCAAAAATAGAACCCCAGGTTTAGCCCGGCATAAAAATCCCAGTTTGTTGGAATCTCCAGCAATGTATTAAAGTGATAATTTCCATTCCCTGCCAGGCCAACAATACTGTGGTGATAACTGTTTCTATTAGGACCCTGGTAATTATCATTATAAGATCGAAACGATAACTCACCTCCCACTGAAATGTCGCGATGTACACCCACATCAAATCCTGCATATACAGGAACGCCCCACGATGAAAAACCAAACCCGGCATTAAATTGAGATTGACCTTTGTCTAATGCATATTGACCAAAAGCAAGCTGGCCAATACCTAACAGAAAACTTAAAACAAGTAACTTTTTCATATTCATCATTTAGTAAAATTCTAACCAGCCATGAATGCGGAAAGCATCCAGTGATGTTTTTCAATGCTGTTGATAAATCGCTTAACCAATTCTTCCGTGCCCGAATCTTCATGCTCAACAGCTACCTCCACAACGGAACACATGTGTTTAAGCAAAATTGTATAATCACTTAAAATTTCGCGCACCATTAGTTCTGAACTGAGTTGCGAAGTTGTTTCCTTCACCTGCGAAATATCCAGGTACTCTTGCAGCGTGCTGACCGGACTTTTTCCGAAAATCCGGATTCGCTCGGCTATGTCATCAATGTTCTGAACCGCTTCAGTATATTGAATTTCAAACTGCTCATGAAGATCAAAGAAATCTGACCCCTTCACATTCCAATGATAGTTTCTTAGTTTTTGATAGTGCACCGTATAATTGGCTAAAAGCTCGTTGAGCGCTTTGGTTATCTCTTCGGTTTCATTGGCAGTCCAGCCTAACTTAAAAGGTTTTGATTTTGCCATTCGGTTATCCAATTGCGTTTGAGATGCCTCTTCCGGATGTCGCGCTGAATTCATAAAAGTTTTTTTGCATGTTAAGGGAATTTTCGTGCCATTCTTAAAATGACTGAACAGTAAAAATACCGGTTGGTTTCGTGGAAGGTTTTCCTCGAATTGTCAATAAATTCCCCATCGGGATAAGGATATGGCCGCTGCAGTTTGGATTCGCTCCAGGTATTTATATTTTTATGAATTCTATTACTTAACCTCGTTACGCATGCAAATCGACAAAAACAAAGTAGCTTCAATTCATTACACCCTTACTGATAATGACGGTAATATCCTGGATTCGAGTTCGGGCAAAAGCCCCCTCGTGTATATTCATGGCAACGGAAACCTGATTCCCGGAATGGAGAACGGATTAGAAGGAAAATCGAAGGGTGATAAATTCAATATTAAGGTAAGCCCTGAACATGGATATGGAGTAAAGAGTGATAAGTTAATGCAGCAAGTCCCCCGCTCTGCATTTGGCGATCAAAAGATTGATGTGGGAATGCAATTTCAAACCAACCAAGGGCAGGTTGTTACTATTACCAAAATTGGCCTTGACTCTGTAACTGTTGATGCCAACCATCCACTTGCCGGTGTCGAATTGAATTTTGATGTTGAGGTAATGGACATTCGAAACGCTACGGAAGATGAACTTGCACACGGCCACGTGCATGGGCCGGGTGGTCATCATCATTAATTACCTCATGATAACAATTTTGCCCTGTGAGGTTTTATCAATCGATCCTGCTTTAATGCGTAAGCGATAGACATAAAACCCACGGGGCAAAAATCCATCCGAGGCATCGCGGCCATTCCACATTAACTCATTGGTGCCTACATGGAATTGCTGAATATCATTGACTGTAAAGGTTTGCACCCGCTGCCCCTCTAACGTAAAAATTTCTAATTCAAAATCATCCGGTAATTCATTCCCGGTAAGGATAAAATTGAAAAAGAAATTACCGCTGGAAGGATTCGGATGGACACTTACAAACTCCAGGGCAGGTTCTGACTTTACAGTGAATGAGATTTCATACGGAACGTCACCACTTAAATTACCATTAACATCGGCCGCCTGAACCGATAAGGTATAGTCACCGTCAGCCAGCGTTGGCGTAAACTCAATTCGGTAATCAGAATTTTCTGTAGCGGCAAACCATTTTACGTCTGCCCCGCTTAGCGCGATACGTGTAAACGGACAGGTTGAACCTGAGCACGGGTAGCTTAATAATAATGTGACTCCCACCGTATCCGATTTTAATCGAAACCTGTTTTCATCCCTCATAGAGATTTTGATGAAAGGAGCTGATGAAACAAAATCCTTGTTTCTAAGCGTGCTTCCATCGAATGTTACATCTAACACGGGGGGTGTTTTATCTGCTTGTACGAAAAGGTAATCCGACAAGCCAATAAAATTATTATCGTAGTATGGCTCCGGTATAACCCGTTTGTTTACAAATACATTCACATCATTAAAGCCAACCTTGTTAAGGGTTGAAGAAGTAACATCAAAGAAAGTTGTATCTCCCGGAAGTGGTGCATCAATAATCAAATCCTGCTTTTCACGATTCTGGGATTCTTTCGTATAGATTTCTATATCTACATGAAGGGAATTTTTGAAATTTTTTGTTGAGATATTTGTAAATCCGTAGGTGGAACTCCAGGCTTGTCCTTCCTGCACAATTAATGGATTTGTTTCTTTCCAGAATAAAATTCCTTCGGCCAATGGCTCGTAAAACACGATCCAATTTTTGAATGCTGCCGGGGTTAGGTTAATCTCATCTTTTGTTTGAAAAACAATTTTCAGGTACGGAAAATCTTCCGCTGGTACTGCAGACAAATCATAATCCGTTCCAACATTACTATCAATAAGTGATTCCACTCCCGTCAGCGAAATCCCATAAATTGAAAATATTATTTCATCCACAGGCTCTGACTTATCAGCTTTTGCAACAAATTGTTTCCATTCGGCAGCCGGGCCAATAATCACAGATTTCATTGTGCCTTCTGTCTTTCGTCCGGTTATGGTTTTAGAATCAACAATCACTTGCTCGCTGGCCGGGGATAATAATGCCCGTGTAAATTGAACACTTCCGGGTGCAGCGCCTTTTTTCCCAAATGCAATAATCGGTTCCCCGGATTGCAGGTCATTCAAATCTGCTAACCCAATGCCCAACTCTCCTAATTTATTCTTAACCGCATTCGACCATGAGGTATAGCCGGCATTTCCAATCGAAAAAATAACTACTGAGTCGCTAACGCCTACTGCATTTACAAAAGCAGTTAAATCATTTTCCAATTCAGCTACTGTGAAGCTGTTGATTACTTGCGGCTCGCGGCCACAGGTACGCGGATCCTGAAAATTAAATGGAATGCCTGCATAGGGCACAGCTGTTGTCTTGTTGAAGGCAACAAAGTTCAATGTATTATTCCGGCAAGGCTGCCCTTGGGTGGCCAGGTTAAACTCTGAGTTATTTATTTTGATAGAAGCATCTGTAGCCGGTAATGGGCTGCCGCTTCCAAAAGTTTTTACTGCTACCGATGTACTTGTCTCCTCAAAACTAAAATGCCTGCCATCAGCAATCAGGCTGGTGAAATTATTTTCTCTCAATTGATCGTTTCGGATTTGAGCCCAGCCTTCATTACTTCCTGAAATAAAAGAAAATGAACTTGTTGTCCAGTCGGCATTCTCTCCCGTTTGTGGATCTTTAAAACGGGTTCGCCAAAAGTATACTGTTGAATCAGCACTTAACAAATCAACTTCTATAGATGCAATTACTTTACCTGAAACCTCGCGCTTTATTAAATAAGGGCTGTTAAATTGCAGGGTTGTATCTACTTCAATTAAAAATGCGCGTGATGCAGAGACCAGGTTGGTTGATTGCCAAACCAATTTGGCTTTCGGCTGATTGACAAGTGCGTAAGCAGTCGGGAAAAGATTTAGCGTGGTGTTGGTAGGGATAAAAGCATTGAAAACTGCCTCGTTGTTATTTTCATTTACTTCATCAATCTTATTATCAGGATCAATAGTTACTGTAAACTGGTTGTTACCGCCACCAGAATTATTTTTATATACTTTAAAAAATATTGTATCCACATTGAGCACGGGGGCAATTACTGAATCGTATGTAATGTGAGTTCCATTACCCAGTGTGCGGACTAACCTGACATCAATCGGAACCGGTTTAGCCAGGCCAAGATTCTTTACTACAATTTTAATAGCAAACGAATCACTCGCTACCGTTACAGGTTTGTTATCAAACGATTGAAGGGAAAGTGACGCAGGCGTAATTTCATAATCGGGTTTGCTATAGCTAAACAACCGAACTGCCGGATCGCCCATTAAAACCATTTGTTGCACTTGCGTAATATTGGCAATAGTAGCTGGCGCTGCGGCCATGTATTGCCGTGCTACTTCTTTCTGTACATCACCAATGCCTTGCTTAACAAAAACTGAATCTGTTAGTCCAACCTGATAAAACAAATCCGAATAATATCGAAGTGAGTAAACAAACCCGAATGAACTATGGGCTATAAAATTGCGTGCCCCTTTGTTGGCTGTTAACATCCAATCTTCGCCAAACGAAGTAGTGCCTGAAAAGAAGTTACCGGCATTACACCCATTGATCAAAAAAACCGGATACTTGCCCAGGTTGTTGTATCCCATGGTAGGGTCGGAAACAAACCCAATGTCAATATCAATCGTACTGGGTGATGAGTGACCAAAAAAAGTAATCAGGTTAACCCCTTCATTTACCTTATCTGAAATATTAATCAACTCAACAGGATTTGGATCACGCTTGCCAATCGTGGTTATTGATCCGCCCCAAAGCGTATCTTCGGCAATCGTTTTGAACCCATCCACATATTCGCGAAAAGCAATTAACTCGTTGGGTTGAATACCGCCACTTAAATGTAATCCCTTCTTCTGCCACGGTTGCACGGTTACCCCGGTCTCAATTTCAATTATTTTATTAAGGTATCCTGCAACTTGTGCCGGTGTGCTTGCCGAAAGTCTTCCCGTGGGAACTGCCGGTTCGTACATTGTTCCATTTAGCCCGGCCGTATAGGCTATGTCGGACGCTGGAAAACCTGCGGAAGGAACCAAATCCTTTAATACCGTTGATGCAGGACTAACTAATCGATGAAACCCTGAACTTACATCGCGGCCTTTGCCAATTAAGAAAAGATACTTTGGCGAACCACTCTCAACCAGGTACCGCATAAACTCATAAATAGCACGCGGTGATGTTTCGCCATAATTGAATTGATTATAAAGCTGGTCAACCGTTACCACCAGGGTATCATATAATCCACCCGCTTCAGAAGCACGATACGCGGCATACGCCTTTACGGGATTTGAGTATCCCAAAGCCGGTTGCATTAACGATTTGTGTGAGATTACTACATACCCGGCTTGCGCGGGATTGATGGCACGAAATGAAACCCGCTTTAGCGATGATGTTTTTACGGAATTAAAAACAAAAAGCGATCGTGTTGTACTTGTGGATGGAACTACGGCTTTTAATGTAGCGCCCGTTAATGTTGTACCAATCGAAACTATTGCCGTGGGATCAGTTACATCCCACACCCGAAGATTACCAGCAGCATTATCCCATTCAATGTATGACTTGTTTGTTGGGTTAGGATTGAGATGATATGCTTTTTCAATTACGCCACTTGCGTCAAAATTTTGTGGAAATAAAATCTTGACGTACGAAGCACTGAATTGGAATCGGTTAGTACCGGCCGGTGGTGCGGTAAACCGAACGGTAAACCTGCCATTCGCTCCAATATCGCTCCATAAAATTGAATACGTTAGTTTCTCTGTCGTGAAACCACTAAAACTATGTGTGTCTAACAATCGCAAGGAGCCTGCATTGGCGCCTACATAAATTTGGGCCATGTGCGAAATCTGATCCCGACCTACAAAAACAATTTCAAGTTGCGGATTACCGGCAGCAGGTACAGATTGCGAAACTAAATCTAATGTGTAATCAATACTTTGTCCGCCCTGCAATGCGGTTCCTGTCCACCCCTCTCCCACGTCAAAATGTGTATATTGAATTACTTCATCCACTTTATTCCCACTTGAATATTGATTGGTGTTAACCAGGATTCTTTCTTGCTGATGCGAAACTTCTTTGAGGATGTTCGTAACGTTTACTTCTGAAAAATTCGTTACCCGTTTTCCCTGCACTGCGGATAATTGCCACGTAAGAAAATAAGCCGTGGTATCACTATAGAGATTATAATAAGAGTGAGGTTGTGAACTTGCCGGCTTATATAAATCTTTATCGAGCGTACCATCATTTCCGGTTCCGTAAAACTCAACATAATCTGTCGGATCAAACACGGCATCGGCCTGACCCTGGACAAAAATGGATTGCTCCTGCCCACGATGAAAAATCTGGATACGCCTGGGGTCAATCGCGTTAAGCGGAAGCCCTGCGGTTTGCAGATCGGAATACGTTAAGCGATAAACACCCCTGGCGGCAACCGGAATTTTGTAATAACTCTGCCCGGTCCGAATCCAGTCGTTGGGGTATTGTGCAAAACCTAAAAAAGGAAGTCCTATCAGTAAGATCAAAAGCCTGAACCCAGCCCGCACAGTTTCTCTATTTATATAGTATAAAGTAAATACCGCCCCAAAATTACTTGTAACTGCGATCAAAACCTTTAAATTCTTTCAAATTAAGGGGGTTTTAAAAAATATTTGAAATATTTCATTTAGTACTTGGCCATGCATAGTACTTTCGCGTATAAGTCTCTAAGATCTTAGTCTTAAACTAATATGGATGTATGAACCTTGAAAACACACAAGTACAGATGAGAAAAGGCATATTGGAGTACTGCATCCTGCACATTATTTCGCGTGGTGAGGTATATGCCTCCGACATGCTCGATGAATTGACAGCCGCGAAAATGATTGTAGTGGAAGGAACCCTTTACCCCTTGCTCACCCGCCTGAAAAACGCAGGCCTGTTGGAATA
>CAZNRJ010000056.1:0-14830 GCA_964574945.1 uncultured Ohtaekwangia sp.
GTTTCCACGCATGTGTGTGTACGATGATTATGAAGGCTGGCAAAACAAACAGTTTATTGGCCAGGGTGAGTTTGCTTTGGTGTTTGGAAATTACCGGGTGCGCATCACCGTTCCTTCCGATCACATTGTGGGGGCAAGCGGCATGCTTCAAAATCCAAAAGATGTATTAACAAAACAGCAGATTGACCGGTTTGAAAAAGCAAAACAAACTTTTGATGCCCCGGTATTTATTGTAACCGAAGAGGAAGCAAAGAAAGCAGAGAAGTCGCGCTCAAAGAAAAAGAGCACGTGGGATTTTTATGCAGAGAACGTCCGCGATTTTGCCTTTGCTACTTCACGCAAATTTATTTGGGATGCCATGGCTGTTAAGGTGGGTGATAAAACTCCACTGGCACAATCGCTTTATTCCAAAGAAGGAAATCCATTGTGGGCAAAGGAATCTACCAAAGCAATTAAAAACACATTGGAAGTATATTCTGCCAGAACATTCGATTATCCGTATCCAACTGCTTACTCCGTGCACACAGCAAACCAGGGAATGGAGTACCCGATGATTTGTTTTAATGGCGGTCGTCCAAAAGCGGATGGAACCTATTCGCAGCGCACCTACGAAGGCATGGTGGGCGTAATCATTCACGAGGTGGGTCATAATTTCTTCCCGATGATTGTAAACTCTGACGAACGTCAATGGAGCTGGATGGATGAAGGGCTCAATTCATTTTTAGAAAGAGAAACAAAACGTGAACGTTATCCGGATGTAAATATCAACTGGGGTTCGCCAAAGGGAATGGCCGGCTATATGCGCGGTGATAAAAATATGATGCGCCCAATCATGTGGCAATCGGATAACATTCCCGGTGGGGATTTTGGCCCGAATGCGTATGGAAAACCTGCTGCAGCACTTACGCTGTTGCGTGAAACAGTAATGGGGCCTGAATTGTTCGACAAAGCCTTTAAGGAATACTCACAACGCTGGGCGTTTAAACATCCAAAGCCTGCGGATTTCTTCCGCACGATGGAAGACGCATCGGCTGTTGACTTAGATTGGTTTTGGCGCGGGTGGTTTTACACAGTCGATAATGTAGATGTGGAATTGGATGAAGTGAAATGGTTTAAGGTAAAGGCTCAAACCAAAGACGTTGAAACCAAAAATGTAAAAACCAAAAGTGGTGATCTTGCCGCAAGCAGCAGCAAAGGCAAGGCTACTGATTTCAGCAACGGTGCGCAGGAATTCACCATGATCAACACACCCGACAATGCTTACGGAGAGTTTAAGAACAGGCTGAACGATGCTGATGTTCGTCAAAAATTAGAAGGAAAAAATCTTTATGAGATCACGTTAAAAAATAATGGTGGCTTGGTGACACCTGTAATTATCGAATGGACGTTTGTTGATGGAAGCAAAGAGGTTGAAAAACTCCCTGCAGAAATCTGGCGCCTGAATGAAAAAGAAGTGAAGAAAGTGTTCGTGAAAGAAAAAGAAGTGACCCGTGTCGTAATTGACCCGACAGGCGAAACCGGGGAAGTGAATGCCCATGATAACATATTTCCCAAAAAACCTTCTGATAACAAATTTGATCAGTTGAAGAAGAATTGATTTTAGTTTTTACCTCCTTAATGAAAGAGGAGCTTTTTGCTCCTCTTTTTGTTTGCATGCCTGCTAAAAATTAAAGAAGCGCTTGCCATCTGAATGTGCTCACAAACATTCCAAGTATATTTACACCCATGTCTGATATTTTCACCTCCCCCAGCCGCATTATCGTAACCTGTGGCAAACGCCATGCGCCTTATTTAGAAAAAGAAATAGTTGAATTGGGATTTACTCCCGTTCGCACATTTATGACCGGTGTTGAATTAAAAGGCACGGTCAATGATTGCATTATTCTAAACTTAAATCTCCGCTGTGCCAGCCAGGTGCTCTATTCATTAAAAGAGCTGAAGGCCAACAGTCCCGAGGAAGTGTATGATCAACTGATTCACTATCCGTGGGAAAATTTCCTTACCAACGAAAGCTATTTTTCAATCACCAGTCACGCAAGTCATTTTACTGTAAACAACGAGTTGTTTGTAAACATGAAAGTGAAGGACGCCATTGCCGACCGCATGCGCAGGGAAACTATGCGCAGGCCCGATTCAGGTTCGGCACGTGATGGGGCAGTTTTTCATTTGTTCTGGAAGGATGAGAACGCAGAAATTTTTCTGGACACTTCCGGTGAAACGGTTGCTAAACATGGATACAGAAAAATTCCCGGCAAGGCGCCTATGCTCGAATCGTTAACAGCGGCTTCACTAATGGCAACCAGGTGGGACCGAACATCTCCGTTTGTTAATCCCATGTGTGGATCGGCAACTATCGCCATTGAAGCGGCTATGCTGGCAACCAATCGAAAGCCCGGTTTGCTTAGGGATAATTATTCATTTATGCACGTGACCGGTTATGATCCCTCCTTCTATCATGAGCAAAAGGAAAAACTGAAAACGCAAATCAAAGAAGTTCCGAACCTGAAAATAATTGCAACCGATATTAGTGAAGATGCCATCAAGATTTCGAAAGTAAATGCAGAATTAGCAGGAGTAGATCACTTGATTGAATTCAATGTTTGTGATTTTGAAGCAACAAAAATACCTGAAGCTCACGGTGTTATTTATTTTAATCCCGAGTATGGAGAACGCTTGGGCGATATTACCGAACTCGAAACTACCTATGCACGCATGGGCGACTTCATGAAGAAAAAATGCCAGGGTTATTTAGGCTATATCTTTACAGGAAATTTAGACCTCGCAAAAAAAATCGGCTTGAAGGCGAGCCGCAGAATTGAATTCTATACGGCAAAGATTGATTGTAGGTTATTAGAGTATGAATTATATGGAGGAAGCCGGAGAGAGCCAAAAGCAGTATAGTATTTTGGAAAATGAAAAAACGTTTATCAAGTCGATTAACATTCGTTTACAAAACATTTGGAGTTATCTGGTGTCTGTCAACATTAATATTGGCTATAATAATTCTTGTTGGAGTACAAAATCCATTAGGTCTCTTTGCACTTGTCATGATACTTCCATCCATCCCATTTTTAAAACTTAATAGGATTACATTTGACGAAGACTTCATTTACATAACCAAATGGTGGAAAGAGCAGAAATACGAATTAGGGAACATTAAATCAATTAATGAAGGTGATATAACAAGTATGGATCCGTTTTTTGAAATAGAGATTAACTCACTAAGAGGTACAATCAAGTTTGAATTCATGCCAAAATTTATTGAGAATTTAACATTCTTCTTCAAGAAGAAATATATAGGCAGTCTTTTAGAATTAAGGTCGAGAATTATATAGTGTGACTGATAATCTCCTTGAAGCTATCTCTTTCACAAACGCAAACATAACCCAATATGCTTTTTCGTTTGAGAAGAAAATCCAATCAGGTATTTATCACCTCCATCGCGCAGGTTTAGTTTTCTTTTTAATTCTTCCGGGCGCAACGGATAGTTTCGGGTAAGTACATTTATTTGCTTAGTCGGCAATAAATTGTGTAATTCTTTTTGGGTTGGATTGATTTTTTCAATTTGAAAGATTCGCCCTGGGAAATCAGGGATTAACTTTTCGGAGGTATAAAGATGAGTATTGACACTCAACTTACTTAATTGATATCGCTCGCCAATCAACTTAAAAGCACCGGCTTTCATAATAGAAGCATTGGGTTCGTAGAGATATTCCAAAGGCTCGCTCAATTTCGAAATTGATTTCTTCTCTTGCTCGTTTGAAAAAACAAATGAGCTTCGGACTAATCCGGAGCTGTCAAGATCAACCGCTTCAATTTGAACAGTGCCTGAATAATTCTTCCCTGCAAGGAAAAGAAGTTCCTTGCACTCATTCTCTATCGAAACAACAAAAACTTTTCTCACCGATACAAGTTCGCGCAAGCCCTGTTGAATATCCAGCAGGGGCGAAGCTTTGACAAGCAGGAAATTACTTTTCTTAAAAATAGTATGCTGAAGTGCTGTTATGTCCGGGGCACAATCGGCTAACCGAAAGACCTTACGGGATTGTTGGTCTCTGCGGCTGGGATCAATGTAAACCACATCAAAACTTTCAGTGCTGTTTTCAATAAATTGTTCGGCAGTACCTGTGTGGTGCTTAATTGAATGAGCCCCTGCTATTTTGTGATTATGCCTGGCAATCTCCAACAACTCTTCATTTGCATCAACATAATGCGTGGTCTCAAATTCTTTCGATAAAAAATAACTATCCACACCCAATCCGCCTGTTAAATCAGCAACAACTGATCGATTTGGAATAAGGGTTTTTAAACATGCTGCTTTAAAACTTGCCGTAGCTTCTGATGAGCATTGCTCCAAATTAATAGTGGGTGGATAAACTATTCCTTTTGCCTTATACCAGGCGGGGAGTTTAGTCTTAGCGGTTTTACGTCCGCTCAATTGCGAGGCAATAACCGAAGCCGGAAGCCCAAGGATTTCTTTTTGCTTTAAAACTAAAGCAAGCTCATCGTCATGTTCATGTTCCACCAGGTACTCCTGAACGGAGGGCTGAACAAGTAATGAGAGAAACTCAATCATGCTGCAAGGTAATAGTGATTGATCAGGTTGGTTGTGTCTTTCGCAACGATAAATAAATATTTCGAATGTATGCACAAAAACCCATCGACTGAGCAATCAGCAACACAGGGTCCAGGCGGTTAAATCCGTAGAATACTACCATCACCGAAGCCACTGCGCTGATGATCCAAAACCCAAGCGGCAACAATGATTCCTGCGCCTTTTCAGAAAAATACCATTGATACAAATACCGGAAATTAAGCAGAAGCTGGCCAATGCTGCCGATAAGAATAACAGAATCTGTGTAGTCAAGCTTATTAAAAATGTTTTTAAAAGACTCGGGATACCAAAAAGCCAGTATAAAAAATAAAACAAAGGGAAGTGGTGCAATGAGAGCGCGTCCATATAATGGAACCTGTTTCCAGAATTTTTTTAGTTGCAGGTTACGGATGTAGATATAAAATGAAATAGTTTGCCCGAAAAGAATTACGGCATCTTGCCTCAGCACTCCATAAATTAAAAACAGAAAGGAACCACATAAACTAAAAATCCAAAAAAGCGTTGGCGAAACCACGCGCCCTTGCCGCTCTGATTGAATCCATTGTACTAAAATGCGTGCACCAAAAAGGGATTGCGCAAAAAAGCCTAATGCGTATATGGCTATATTGTGAGGCGATTGTTGAAACATAAAACGGGCCACGCAAAGAGCAAAATTTTTTTACAATCTAAAACCAATGGACTGCTTTATTTAGATATGACTAAAAATGAACAAACGGGTAACGGTTCCATCAATGATCTGCATTTTTCAACTTGCTTAGCAGTGTGTAAGAACCTTTTATAACAATGGGCAGTGTTTCATCAAATTCATCCGGAAGCTTTACTTCGATATATCCACCCTGCTCTTCTCCGGTACCAACTTCCGCCCAACCAAAGTTGCCATTTAATTTACTATAGAAAAGATAGTAGGTACCCTCATAACT
The DNA here is from genome assembly GCA_964574945.1 of uncultured Ohtaekwangia sp. GTDB lineage: Bacteria > Bacteroidota > Bacteroidia > Cytophagales > Cyclobacteriaceae > ELB16-189. The sequence continues at coordinate 5,536 of CAZNRJ010000056.1, forward strand.
TACCACGGCTTGTTGCGGCACTGCTTTAACGGGAACGCCTTCTGTTTCTATTACTGCAGAAAAATATTGGCCGGGAATGAGGTTAAGGTCTTCTTCTTCCAGGTGGCAATGCACTCGTATGGTACGATCGGACGAAAGTTCTTTGCCGATAAGATACACGGAAGCCAGCCGGTCTTTTGTTTCATTGGCTAATCGTATCTGAACAGGCTGACCCATTTTTAGCTGCATCACATCTTTTTCAAACACCTGTGCCTCGGCATGCAGATGCTCGGTATCAACAATTTTAAACATTACATCGGCACTGTTTACATAAGCGCCCCGATTAACGTTTACCTGTGTTACATAACCGGCTATAGGTGTAATGATGTTTATTGTGCTTTTAATACCTTCTTCCTCCAACGCCAGGGGCGAAAGGTTAACCAGCTTTAAGCGTGCCCTAAGCCCTTCCTCTCTTGCTTTGGCCGAAAAGTAATTTGACTTGGACTGTTGCAGCACTTTGGCGGCATTTACATTCTCGCCCGAAAGTTCCTGTTGACGCTTATACTCTAAGTCCAGAAACTCTAACTGTGTTTTGCTATCTAAGTAATCCTGCTGCAACTGGATGTAATCCGGATGTTCCAATACCGCTACTACCTGTCCTTTTTTAACATGCATACCTTGTAATAGTTCGGTGTGCTTTACAAAGCCCCCAAGCGGGGCTGCAATGGTTACCAGGTTTTGCGGGGGCACATCCAACATTCCGTTTACCCGAATCGGGCTGCTGATCTTCTTCACTTCAATCTTGCCTAATTGTACATCCAGGTTTTTGATCTGCTCTTCTGTAAGATGCACGGTTTGATCTTTAGATGTTTTTTCATTTTGAGTACCATTTTCTTGCGTAGAATTTGAGCAGGAAAAAGTGATGGCCGCCAGTGTGATGTATAATAAATTAATCTTTTTCATATCAATAACTTCCGGTAAGGTGTTCGATTTTAATAACAGATAAATTATGTTGCTGCAACGCAACGAGGTAATTTGTTTTAATACCAATAGCGGTGCGAAGCGATTGTAAATACTCCACGTAACCAATTTCACCCGCGCGAAACGATTTACGTGCCTGCGAAAGGATAAGCGAAGCATTTTGCAAAGCCGATGTTTCGTAAAACGAAAGACTTGCTTCATTTTTCATTAATTCCCTTTGTGCCTGTTCATACTCCTGGTTAACCAGCGCTTTTGTATAGTCGGCATTTTTTTGCGCGGCTTCATGCTGATAGGATGCCGCTTTCGATCGCCCTGCCTGCGGAAAAAACCAAAGCGGAAAAGAAACGCCTACCAAAAAACCCTGGAAGCGTTTATTCTTATCGTAGAAATCTTCGGTGCCTGTGGTGTTTTGAAAACCAATTAAGGTTTGATTGAAATAGCCCACTTCGAGGTTTGGAAGGAATTTGTTTCGTTCCACGCGCATGGCTTGCCGACTGATGTTGGTTTGCTGTAGTTCGTAAAGCAACGAGGGATTATTTTCTACAACCCCGGATACCTGAATTCGCTTTGCAAAAGCATCACTTGTAATAATCAGCTCAGGGGATTTAACCAACAATTGTAATCGGGTTTGAAGAATGTAGATATCCGCCTCATTTTGTTGTACCTGATTTTTTACTTCGAGCAGTTGGCTTTCGGCTGTAGTCTTCTCTAATAAGGTGCCTTCACCTGCTTTATAGCGGGCCGATGCCGCGCGTGCAAAATCTGTAAACAAGCTATCCTGCGAAAGCAGCAGTTGTTGCAGTGCGTTGCGATACAACAATAATTCGTAAGCAGTTTTAACTTCAAACACCAAGTTGTTTTGCGATAGCACGAGGTTACGTTCCGCACCCAACACATGTTCCTTTCCTAACTTAGCCTGCGAGGCCAGCGTGGTTGGAAACGGAATACTCTGCGTAAGCGTAAGGTTATTGTCTTGCTGAATGGTGTTATACTGACCTTTCATCAACGTGGCCGAAAAATTTCCAAGGTCGGCATGGGCTTTCTTAAGTTGCCGCGCTTGCTCGGTTTGAAACTCAGCCGCTTTGATGCGGTCGTTATTTTTCAGGGCGGCTTGCACCGCTTCCTCCCTACTCATCTTTTGCGCATGAGCTGAAAAACTAATCAGCGAAAGCGCGACAATAAAAATTTTAACTCTACAAATCATATTTCGGCAGGTTGAGTTTTCTTTTCAAACAAAGTGTATAAAACGGGAAGCACTACTAATGTGAGCAAGGTGGCCGTTATCAATCCACCAATCACAACCGTGGCAAGCGGACGTTGCACTTCAGCACCTGAACCTTGCGATAAGGCCATCGGTAAAAAACCTAATGATGCTACGAGGGCCGTCATTAGCACAGGGCGTAATCTTAATTTGGTTCCTTGAATCACCACGTTGTGTAAGGTTAGTGCGGTTTGTTTTTTCAGGTGATTAAACTCCGCTATCAACACAATTCCGTTTAGCACCGCCACACCAAACAGTGCAATAAATCCGACTCCTGCCGAAATGCTAAACGGCATGTCGCGCAGCCACAAGGCAAACACACCCCCAATAGCCGAAAGCGGAATGGCCGTGAAGATGAGCAGGCTGTGGCGGAACGAATGGAACGTGAAGTATAACAACAGAAATATTAATACCAATGCAAGCGGAACCGCTACTGATAAACGCTGCTTCGCTTCTTCGAGGTTTTTAAATGATCCTCCGTATGTCGTGTAATAGCCGGGTTCGAATTTTACACGGGCAGAGATTAATTCATTCAGTTCATTTACGATACTTTCCACATCGCGGCCACGCACATTAAAGCCTACCACGATTCTGCGTTTGGCATCATCGCGTTGTATCTGGTTGGCGCCAATGGTAAGGCTGATGTCGGCTAATTGCTCGAGTGGAACCTGTGTACCGGTTGAAGTAGTTACGAACAGGTTTTTAACATCGCTTATGTTTTGCCGGTTCTGGTTAGCCAGGCGTACTACGAGATCGAACCGTTTTTCATTTTCAAAAACAAGTCCTGCCACTTCGCCTGCAAAGCCGGTGCGCAATACACGGTTCACTTCATCGATGCTTAATCCAAACTGTGCCAGCCGTTGTCGGTTCCATTTCACTACAATCTGTGGCAAGCCACCGATAGGTTCTACAAACACATCTTCCGCTCCTGCTACTTCGCGCGCAAGCTTGCCTACCTGTTCGCCATAGCGCGCAAGCAAATCCAGGTCTTCACCAAAAATTTTAATTACCACATCTTGTTTGGCGCCTGTCATCAATTCGTTGGTGCGCAGTTGTATCGGTTGTTGAAAGCCGTACATCACACCCGGAAGTTCGTCTTCCAGTTTGGCCAGCATTTTATCGGCCAGCTCTTCGCGTGTTTTTGCTGTAACCCATTCGTCTTTTTCTTTTAGTGTAATGATCAGATCGGTTACTTCAATGGACATCGGATCGGTAGGAATTTCGGAAGTACCGATTTTTCCAATCACGGCATTTACTTCCGGGAAATTTTTAATCAGCACATCTGCCGTCTTTAGATTTACTTCAATTGATTCGCTCAGGGAACTTCCTGTTATCAACCGGGTTTCCACCGCAAAGTCGCCTTCATCTAACGTGGGGATAAACTCTCCGCCCATGCGGAAAAACATAATCAAACTAACAATCAACAATAGAACGGAAACCGTAACGGTAATAACCTTATGCTTAAGTGCCGATTCGATTACCGGTTGATACAATTTCTTAAAGAAGGAGATTATCTTATCGGAGAAGTTTGGTTTGTGCCCTGTTGTTTTACTAAGCAACAACGCGGAAATCATAGGCACATACGTGATGGAAAGAATTAATGCACCCAGAATGGCAAATGAAACGGTTTGTGCCATGGGCTTAAACATTTTGCCTTCAATGCCGGTGAGCGATAGAATAGGCAAATACACAATCAGGATAATAATCTGCCCGAACGCAGCCGAGCGCATCATGGAACTTGCTGATTGTTGCACTTCCTCATCCATTTCGCGCTGCGAAAGTTTTCGCATTACTGTGCTAATGCCTAAGTGATGCATAGTGGCCTCCACAATAATTACCGCACCATCTACAATCAACCCAAAATCAAGCGCGCCCAAACTCATCAGGTTGCCCGACACGCCAAACAGGTTCATCATGGCAATGGCGAAGAGCATGGCCAATGGAATAACTGAAGCCACTATTAATCCTGCGCGGAAATTTCCGAGCAGCATCACCAGCACAAACACTACAATCAATGCGCCTTCAGCAAGGTTTTTTACTACTGTTTCAATCGCATTGTTCACTAACCGTGTGCGATCCAGGAAGGCTTCAATCTCTACACCTTCGGGCAAGGTTTTGCGAATCTGTTCGATGCGGTCTTTTACATTGGCTATCACTTGCGAAGAGTTTGCACCTTTCAGCATCAGCACTACACCACCCACAGCTTCGCCTGTGTTGTTATAGGTTAAGGCGCCATAGCGTGCCGCGCTGCCAAACTGAATGGTGCCTACATCTTGCATCAGCACCGGCAACCCGTTGGAAGTATTTTTCACCACGATCTGGCGAATATCTTCAAGGCTTTGTACCATCCCCTCACTACGGATAAAGTATGTGTTGGGCTTACGCTCAATGTAAGCGCCCCCGGTGTTTTGATTGTTTTTCTCAAGCGCATCAAACACCTCGCTGATGCTGATGTTCATGCCGCGCAACTTTACCGGGTCAATCGCGATTTCGTATTGCTTTACATAGCCGCCAAAGCTGCTGATGTCGGCAATACCTTGTGTGCCGATGAGCTGCCTGCGCACAATCCAGTCTTGGATGGTGCGCAATTCCATGGCATCGTATTTTTCTTCAAAGCCTGTTTTGGCGCGCAACACATATTGATAAATTTCACTGAGGCCGGTTGAGAGCGGACCAATTTCTGGCGTACCCGCTCCGGAAGGAATCTGATTCTGCGCCTGGTTAAGCCGCTCGTTTACTTGTTGGCGTGCCCAATAAATATCAGTGTCTTCTTCAAACACTACCGTTACCACCGATAACCCGAAGCGCGAGATGGAACGCATCTCTACGATTTCCGGAATGGTAGCCATGGTTTGCTCCACCGGAAACGTAACTAATCGTTCAATTTCAGGCGCAGCAAGTGTAGGCGAAACCGTAATGATCTGCACCTGGTTGTTGGTAATATCAGGAACGGCATCAATCGGCAATTGCTTTAACGAGTAGCTGCCCCAGAGAATGAGCGCTAACGTAAGCATGCCTATGATGACCTTATTCCTTATTGAAAAGGAGATAATGCCATGAAGCATAGAAATAAATACTTTAGAAAAATTGAAACTGATTTGAATGCACAATCAAAGTTTGATTGCCAAAAAAATTAAATCAGTTGCTTGGGTGGTTGCCAGATAGATTGGCTGATTTCTGATGAATAGGTGGACTCGTAAAAATTGCTGTAGCTGATAGTAAGACCAAATGACGATTCGATGCTGGGCTCGAAATCGATAAGAATCATGCTTAGGTGTGAAGTAGTACAATCGTGCGTCTTGAAAGGCAAGCCTTTATGCTGCTCATGCTCTTGCTTATCATGCTGCTCGGCCGATGCCCCGTAATGAAGGTCAAAGAAATCGGCAAAGGAAAAAGATTCAGCATTATTCTTATGTTGCTGAAAGTGACTGATCATATACGGCACTTTGGAAAGATCATGCAGATCAATCACCGATCCCGTAAGGAATATAATTGTGAGCGTATATGCCACTAATTTTTTCACGGCACAAAGTAACTAATAAATCCTGAATAGACCCTGAATGGTTCTATACAGAAGGTTTAAAACAAGGATAGATTACCGCCCTTTCTGAATTTTGTCAGATCGTAAGCAGGTGCAGTGCGGTTGGCGAAGTATTTTTTCTTTGATACCCTAAACAATTGATGAATGGCTTCGGCAATATTGCCTTCGCCTGCCATGCGCCTGCCAAACTGCGAATCGTTTACGTTGCCTCCATGAAAAGAGCAGATCTGGTTCCACACTTTATCAAACCTGTCCGGAAAGTTTTTGCGCAACCAGTCTTCAAAAATTTTGCCGATAGAACCATTCAACCGAACGACAGTCATACCACAATTTAATGCGCCATGATCGGCCGCAGCTTTTAATACGTGCGGAATTTCATGATGATTCAGCCCGGGAATTATCGGGGCGTTCATAATGCCGGTAGGTACACCGGCTTTCGAAAGTTCTTCAAGCGTTTTTAATCGTTTGATGGCGCTGGCGGTGCGCGGTTCAAGCACCCGTCTTAAATCTTCATTAAGTGTGGTGATCGAAAGATAAACATGCACGAGATTATCACTGGCTAAATCTTTCAACAAATCAATGTCGCGAAGAATGAGACTGTTTTTAGTAATGATGCCTACGGGATGCCGGTACCTTGCCAATACTTTTAACATACCGCGGGTGATTTCGAATTTGCGTTCTTGTGGCTGATAGCAGTCTGTGTTTCCACTGAGCATAATGGGCGTGGCATTCCAGTTTTTATTCAGCAAATGTTTTTCGAGCAGCGCAGGTGCATTTTTCTTTACAATGATTTTGCTTTCGAAATCAAGGCCGGCACTGAATCCATAATACTCATGCGTGTTGCGCGCATAACAATAAATGCAACCATGCTCACAGCCTTGATAAGGATTCATGGAATACATGCCTTGCAGGTCGGGGCTCTCAATTTTGTTTACAATCTTCTTTGGGTTTTCGATAAAGATTTGGGTGTGCGGAGATGCGAGCAACGGCTCGTCCAGTCCTTCGATATGCTCGGTTACATAGTGCGCTTTTAAGAAGCGGTTTTCAGTTTTTATCTGCGCCCCACGACCTTTGAAGTATTCCTGTTCCATCAGACAAGAATACTAAAATATTTAGTATTTATTAGATTCTGTGAAGAAAATTAATGTTTTACACTTTACAGTAGAGTGTAAAGTGTAAAATGCCAACGAATTAACTTTACTTAGCTGATGATGTCCTTGCAGTACAACACCACGCCCATTGTCGAGATTACTACACCTGAAATCCAACAAGCCGGCATCAAACTGCTCATTAAACGCGAAGACCTTAACCATCCGTTTGTATCGGGTAACAAATGGTGGAAGCTGAAATACAACCTGCAAGCCGCGCAGCAACAAGGGTATAAAACCCTGCTTACGTTTGGAGGAGCTTACTCCAATCACATTTATGCCACGGCAGCAGCAGCACACGAACTCGGGTTAAAATCCATCGGCATTCTTCGCGGAGAAGAAACACTTCCGCTCAATGCCACACTTGCTTTCGCGAAAAGCAAAGGCATGCAATTGCATTACGTTTCGCGCGAAGTATATCGCACTAAAAATGACGAGGCGTTTATTCAATCCTTACGCGATCGCTTTGGTGAATTCTACTTAATACCTGAAGGTGGAACCAATGCGCTGGCGGTGAAAGGCGTAGCGGAGTTTGCACATATCTTAAAAGAAGAAATTGCTTTTGACTATTTGTGTTTACCGGTAGGTACGGGCGGAACGATGGCAGGGATGATTGAAGGGTTAGATGAGTCTAAGAGGGTACTTGGTTTTGTTTCACTAAAAGGAGGTGAATTTCTTGAACATGAAATTCAAACCCATACAGAAAGAAGAAACTTTACTCTTCTACATGATTATCATTTTGGCGGGTATGCAAAAATGCCTCAAGCATTAAACCAATTTACGAGTCAATTTGAAAAAGATCATTCTATCCAATTGGATCCTGTTTATACATCGAAAATGATCTTTGGAGTTTTCGATTTGATAAGGAAAGGATTCTTTAAGAATGATTCAACAATTATGATTTTGCACACGGGTGGACTACAGGGAAGAGTTCAATAAAATTGGTGAAGGATAATTAATTTCTTATTATTCCCCGCAACCAGGTAAACACCCTTAACCCACCCTGCTCTTCGGGCAGCGCTCCACTTTCGGCAGCCGCCTTCACGCGCTCTACCGTATAGAATGCGGTAGGAATTAGTTCTTTCAATTTATTGAGCAGGTAATCCAACCGATCCCGTTGAAGCACGGTGAAAATAAGGTTCTCATGACCATCGGCCCCTTCCGCATCAACTTTTGTAAATCGAAAATTATTTTCATTAAGATATGCGATAAGATCTGTCACTTCTTTGCGCGTAATGATCCGAACAATCACTTTCCCATACGCAATTTTTTCTTCAATCATCATCCCGACAAAAATTCCTGAAGCAAAGCCGGCAGGATAGGCAACGTAACACACCCAGTTATCGAGCTGTTTAAAAATCTGGCTGATGGCCATTAACCAAATGAACGATTCGAAAAACCCAAGGATGGTGGAGGTATATCTTCGTCCACCCAACATGTAGATGATCCGGATTGTGTTTATCGAAACATCGCAGATGCGGGCAAGGAAAATTAACAATGGTAAAAGAAGAAAGCTGTAAACTTCTATAGATAACCCAAGTGTTTCCGTAAAAAACGATTCCATTTTTATTTAAATAAGTCTTGAAACACTTCAGGCAATTTGCCGAATGATTTCACGGCAATTTTAGTTTTGGTAAGGTCTAACGACTTTTTACTGTATTTGGAAATATAGATTTGCTCGAACCCTAATTTCTCAGCTTCTGAAATGCGTTGATCAATTCGGTTAACAGCGCGAAGCTCTCCGCCCAATCCCACTTCAGCGGCAAAACAAATTTTATCACTCACCGAAACTTCTTCCATGGAAGATATAATAGAAATACAAAGTGCAAGATCGATTGCCGGATCTTCTACATAAATGCCACCGGCCATATTCACAAACACATCTTGTGTGCCCATCCTAAATCCGCATCGCTTTTCAAGTACTGCCAATAGCATGTTCAACCGTTTCTGATCAAACCCGGTAGGCGTGCGCTGTGGAGTTCCGTAGGATGCCGGACTTACCAACGATTGGATTTCAATTAACAAAGGTCTGTTGCCTTCAATAGTGGCACCGATGGTAGCGCCACTTACCTGGCCATCTTTTTGTGAAATTAAAATCTCCGAGGGATTGGAAACTTCCCGAAGCCCGTTGCCCAGCATTTCATAAATACCAATTTCAGATGTTGAACCAAATCGATTCTTTGTTGTGCGTAAAATGCGATATGCTAAATGACGATCACCTTCAAATTGCAACACCGTGTCCACCATGTGTTCCAACACTTTTGGCCCGGCAAGCATGCCATCTTTTGTGATATGTCCAACCAGAAAAACCGGAGTGTTTGTTTCCTTGGCAAATTTCATCAACTCACCGGCACACTGACGCACTTGTCCAATACTTCCCGCTGC
>CAZNRJ010000057.1:0-1970 GCA_964574945.1 uncultured Ohtaekwangia sp.
TTGCCTACTCGACTGTCCCCACGAAACATTTTTCACCTCATCATACTCTTGGAGTTCAGATTTTAAATTCCAATGCTAAGGGTAATTCCTGGCTGGATACTTCGGGTTTGATAATTGAAGGAACTGCCATTTATCAGCTTAATAGTAGATGTGCCCGATTTAGCATTCAAAGCTTTGGTAACTTTTTTAACTCTCGAAGAACCTATTAAACGTGTTGGAATACCGATCGCGAATGTCGTTAAGGAACCAATCATAAGCCCAACTCCGGGTGTAGGACTACCGCCTGTCTTTGATGCCTCTGACCATAATAACAAACCTAATGCACCAGCAACAGGAGCGATAATCAATTCAATGCCTCCGATTTTTTTCTGTTTTTCTGCCCTGGCAAGATAAAAATTCAACTCTTCCACTGACGCGCGATCTAGGTTTTGCTGGGAATACATTGAACGCTCATCCTGGGCCTGGCAGATAGTTGCCAACAGAATAAGTGAGATCATGACCAAAATCATTTTCATAACAATACTTATTTACATCCCTACATACCACGCCCAACCACTATCACCCATATCAACAAACTCATCGGTTACAACAATCTTCTCTAAATACTTCATACTCTTATAACCGATTTGATTTTCTACGCGCAGGCGCAGGGGTGCTCCATGAGGAACCGGAAGATCGTGGTCGTTCATTCCATAAGCGAGAATAGTTTGCGGATGAAATGCATCCAGCAGGTCAATGCTATCAATCCAGCCATCATACGCATGGAAATTTACAAAACGGGCACTTGGTAAAATTCCTGCACTTTGTAGAATAGTGCTTAAGGGTACTCCCGTCCATTTTGCAATGGCAGTCCAGCCTTCTTCGCAGGTATGGCGTGTGATATGGGTATGAGAAGGGAATTTTTGAAGGTCAGCCAACGAGTATGTTCCTGGCATTGATACACTTCCCTCAATTGACAACGACCAATCCGCAAATCCATTTTTGAGATGTCGTTCATACGTTTCATTGAAAGAATCTTTAGAGGAGTCAGCAGGATTAGTTGTACCTGTAGCCGGAAAAGAGGAGATGTCTGAATAACTATACTCTTTGGCAAGCGATTGCCCGGGTAGCAATGCGCGATGAGCAACATAAGTAAGGTTGTCGCCCATGCGTAAAATATTGTTATAGGTTGGCGGCATCGGTCTGGAACACCCCGCCAGCATTAAACCGCCTAACGATGTTAATCCGGTGATGATAGCCTTGCGCCTGGTAATGATTTTTTTCTTTTCCATATTTATTTCTCTATAGTCATGGCACGAATTTGTTTTTTGAATCCCGATTTGATAATCATCACAACATGAACAATCAGAAAAAGCACCAATGCAAGAGAAGCAAGAAAATGAATCGTGCGCGCTGATTGAGCTCCAAAAAATAGTTTTAAGAGAAACGGGTAAGCGGCTGTAATGGCAGGCGACATTGTCATTCCTGTCATTACAATTACAGGCATAAGAAAGAAGATAACCACCACATAACTAATTTTTTGCAAGAGGCCGTAGTGCGGACCATTTGTTGCCGGTGGTATTTGCATCCGCACGTGATTAATAATGTCTGACCAAAATGAACGTAGCGAAAATTCTTTTGCGCGAGGCCAGATATGTTTGCGAAAGTGCCCTGTAAAAATTCCTGCAATGAAATAAATTAAGCCTGGTACCAGCAAGAACCAGCCCGCTAAAAAATGAAGGCTCCGTCCCCAGCCATTCTGATTAAAAATATCATAGGTGCGGGCTGCACTTACCGGAGCCCCTGCAACTTCTTTAAAAGGAACGCTTTCTTCCCAACCGCCATGTTTATAATTGCGACTCACCGGTAATTCAAACAAAGCAGGAGTGAGGTCGTTTCCTGCTTCGCCCCAGTAGAACCTGGGATGCACCATGGTCATCTCTGATCCTGTAAAAACCAATGCAAAAAAGAAAAAAAGTAATATCTCTCAA
>CAZNRJ010000057.1:1980-14526 GCA_964574945.1 uncultured Ohtaekwangia sp.
TCCAATGACTAACTTTTACCCACCGCGAGTGCCGGTCATTTCCAGGTTTTATCGCTTGCTGATCACTCATACAAGGATGGTTATTGTTTAGGGTTTCTGTCTCGAAAACTAAATATAGTTGTTTTCTAAACAGTTAACCAAACGAAGTACAGTACGTGCATCTAACCTTACCAATTTGACGTACTCTCATTTTTCTTCCAGCGGATTTCGAACCTTTCACTTCTTTTCCTTCGCCCACATATCGCGCAACGTAACAAAACCCGTGGTTCGTGTCCCCACGAAACATTTTTCACCTCATCACTCTTGGTTTGTGAGATGCGAACCAAGGCTGTGGGGGGCAGCGATATTACCTTTCCAAACCTGTAGAATTAATCTTTATGCTGACCTTGGACTATTAAATCTGCGCTGTATCTTGGTAAGATAATAGGTATATAGGAACATACGATCCTTATATACAGATGTTAGCGCTCATACTTTTAGACAATGATGACCCACAAAGTACTGACATATTTTGGATTGATGATTCTAACGAGTTGCGGGCAACAATCTAGCAGTGAGCATCCGGACACGGTTGACGGCTCAACAAAGAATAGTTTCGGTTTTCCGATGACTAACCCTCGAATAATTACAAGTTCTTCTCATTCTGAAGTAGCGTTGGACAGTTTATCAAGAAAAATGTGGACTGACAGAATAACGGGACATCTATATTATAACTCGACAGGTCTGGCCAGTTTTGACAAGGTTGGTGACTTTGACGTTATCGCAGTAGAAACAATGGCGGACGACTGGAGCAAATCATTCCTTTTAACATTGGACGACAAAAAAGCGTTGGTCGAGTTCATTGAGATTACAGATGACTATGGTGATGCGACACAAGACGAGGAAGGAAATGAGACAGTTGTTGGGACTAACATGAGGACTGAATTTTTGACTAATTCCGTTTTTGTTAGGACAAGAATCAACAAGACAATTTATAACTATCAAGAATCAAACGAACGGACAGAAAAGGACTCGATTGTTGAGAAGTTTGAAATTGACAAAGACGGTAGATTCAGAAAATTGACACGGGACAGTGTCCGGATTCGTGAACAAAAGTACGAGCGCTAACAAAAAGACAGTGACGATTTTGTTCATCATAGTTGGGAGAATGGTCGGAGACGCATGGTCTGAATATTGCGCCCGCGGGCAGTTTATTTTTGATGGACTAAATTTTCATTTCTGCGGACAATAAAAGAAAGGCACTGCACCTTATTATTGGTTGCCTCCAAACACATTTCCTCCAGAACAAAGCAACTACTTTCACTTCTTCTCCTTCGCCCACATATCCCGCAAGGTAACCGTACGGTTAAACACGAGCTTATCGTTGGTGGAATCTGTATCTAAACAGAAATAGCCTATGCGCATAAACTGAAAGCGGTCTTCCATTGTTGCGTCTCTTAAGGATGGTTCAGCAAATGCCTGGGTTAACACAGTCAGGGAATTTGGATTGATATGTTCTTTAAAATCCTCATCACCTGCACTCAGGTCTTCAATATTGAACAACCGGTCATATTGCCTGATCTCAATGGGCAGCGCATGGGCAGCGCTCACCCAATGAATTACACCTTTCACATTAATACCTGAAACATCCGATCCGCTTTTACTTTCAGGGATGTATGTGCAACGCAGTTCAGCTACTTTGCCGGTATTGTCTTTAATGACTTCTTCACACTTAATTATGTAGGCACTCTTCAACCGAACCATTTGGCCGGGGGCAAGCCGGAAATATTTTTTTGGAGGAACCTCCATAAAGTCATCCTGCTCAATATATAACTCCCTGCTAAAGGGCATCTCGCGCGAACCCGAATCATGATCTTCCGGATTATTCTCACTGGAAAGTATTTCAGATTTTCCTTCGGGATAGTTGGTGATCACAACTTTTAACGGATCGGTAACTACCATTCTGCGTGTAGCGATTTTATTCAAATGCTCGCGTACACAAAATTCAAGCAGCCCGATGTCGATCAGGTTCTCGCGCTTGGCAATACCAATACGATCGCAAAAGTCGCGAATGCTTTCGGGTGTGTAGCCGCGCCTGCGCATGGCGCTAATGGTTGGCATGCGCGGGTCGTCCCACCCGTTAACGTGGTTTTCATTCACCAACTGGAGCAGCTTGCGTTTGCTCATTACTGTGTACGTCACATTAAGCCGTGCAAACTCATATTGTTTGGATGGATAGATTTCCAAGTTCCTGATAAACCAATCATACAACTCGCGGTGCGGAACAAACTCAAGCGTGCAGATACTGTGTGTAATGTTCTCAATCGAATCGCTTTGGCCGTGGGCAAAATCATACATCGGGTATATACACCATGCATCACCCGTGCGGTGGTGATGTGCATGTTTGATACGGTAGATAACGGGATCGCGCATGTGCATGTTAGGACTCGCCAGGTCAACCTTAGCGCGCAACACCTTTTCGCCATCCTTATAAATGCCGGCCTTCATTTCGGCAAAGAGTTTCAGGTTCTCTTCAACACTTCGGCTTCGGTATGCATTGGCCGTACCTGCTTTGGTGGGAGTTCCTTTTTGCAGGGCGATGTCCTCGCTCTTGCTGTCATCCACGTAGGCAAGTCCTTTCTCAATTAGTTTAACAGCGAACCGATGCAGTTGCTCAAAGTAATCGGATGCATACAGTTCATTGGCCCAGGTAAAACCGAGCCACCGCACATCGTTCTTAATGCTTTCAACGTACTCGGTTTCTTCCGTTACCGGGTTGGTGTCATCGAACCGTAAATTGGTTTTGCCTCCAAACCGAAGGGCGAGCCCAAAATTTAAACAAATGCTTTTCGCGTGCCCTAAATGCAAATACCCATTGGGCTCGGGGGGAAAACGCGTGGCGATGCTTTTATATTTACCTGCCTTCAGGTCGTTATCAATAATTTCTTCCAGGAAGTTTAAACTCTTCTCTTCTGCCATAGTTCGGGTGTAAAGGGGTGTAAAGGTAAAAAGCCTTTGTGAATAAGCAGAGGCATTTGTAAAGGTTATCGTAATTTTATCCGATGTCGTTTCCGTAAGCCCTACTGACATCCTCTCCTTTGGAGAGGAACGAGGTGAGGTAATCAAAAAAATAGCTTACGGAAACGACAAGTAATTTTAAATGCAACTTTTCGGATAGCCGTTAGGTTTACAAAGCGTACGAACCAATTATGACTTCAGTATTTATAAAAAACATGGTTTGCCAGCGTTGTGTGGCGGCTGTTAAACAGGAATTTGAAAAGGCCGGACTTCATCCAACCCAAATAACGCTGGGTGAAGTAACATTGGACTCAGAAATTGAGGAGAAGGTGCAGGCGCAACTTAAGAATAACCTTACCGCATTGGGATTCGAACTTATTGATGATAAAAAGGGAAAATTGATCGAGGCGATTAAAAACCTGGTGATTCAAAAAATCCATCACACTGAACGGCTCGACCGGAAATTTAACTGGTCAGATATCTTGTCGGATAAATTGCGTTATGACTATAATTATCTAAGCAACCTGTTTTCATCGGTGGAAGGAGTGACCCTCGAGCACTATATCATCCACCAAAAAATTGAACGGGTGAAAGAGTTGCTTTTTTATGATGAGCTTACATTAGGTGAAATAGCGGACCGGCTTGGTTATAGCAGTGTTGCCCATCTCTCTTCTCAGTTTAAAAAGATAACCGGGCTTACACCTTCGGAACTAAAAAAATCGAGAACCACTTCAGCACAACGTAAGCCGCTCGATTCAGTTAGCTGAAATTATATAACTCCTTTCGGGAATTATATAACACCTTCTTTGCAGGATGTGGCGTTATTTGCATCATAATAATTGTAACACATGAATCAAACCCTTAAGATTTCCGGAATGACGTGCTCCGGTTGTGCAGGAACGGTGGAACGGGTTTTAAAATCAGTACCCGGGGTGCAACACGTTCAGGTGGAATTGGCAAAAGCTGAAGCCCAAATACATTCTGAGAGACATATTCAACCCCAACTTTTCATAGCTGCATTATCCAGTTATCCATCGTATCAAGTAGTGGATGGTCAACAACTTGGGACTACACCAACCTCTTTTTGGAACGACTTTAAAATCTGGAAGCGGGCATCTTTCAATACATTAAACTGTTTGATCGGATGCTCTATCGGTGACTTCGGTATGATCATATTTTTGCAGTATTATTATCCGGCTACATCCATGCCAGTGCAAATGGTTTTGGCAGTGCTGGCCGGGTTGACAACTTCCGTTGCACTGGAAACCGTGTTGTTGAAAACAAGGGAAGGATTTGCCTGGACTCAGGCTTTTAAAGTGGCTATCTCCATGTCATTCATTTCTATGGTGGCGATGGAAGTTGCCATGAACACGAGCGACTTTATGATAACAGGCGGGAAGGCAGCATTTGAAAATCCAATGTACTGGTTTGCTTTGGTGGTGGCTATGGTTGCCGGGTTTCTTGTTCCGTTGCCCTACAATTATTATAAGTTAAAGAAGTTCAATAAGGCGTGTCATTAAGGTTTACCGCAAAGACACAAAGACGCTATGAATGCATTTGTTTCCTTTGCGTCCTTATGCCTTAGCGGTGGAAATGACGATCTAATTTGAAATTGCTGTGTAATTATTATATTTGTCCCTGTAAATGAAGGCATTACGATCCATACTATCCGTTTCATTAGCCCTGCTGGTGCTCATTTCTTCGAGCAGCTTCACGGTTAACATGCATCTTTGTGGCGGTCATGTGCAAAGTGTTTCGGTGATCGAAAAAGCGACTCCTTGTGCTATGGAGCTGGCAAAAACTCCGTCTTGTCATAAAGCAATGGCTAAAAAGAAAAGCTGTTGCACCGAGGATCACATCACCTTTGAAGGCAAAAATTTTAAATCACACGAATTAACATCGTTACACCTTCTGCAATCTTTCTGGGTTGTTGAACTTCCCCTTATTTCAAGTTTGAATGTACCTGTTGCTTCTGCAACTGAATTTCATCTTTCCCAATATAGTCCGCCTTTGATTGACCGCGACATTACTGTGCAGGTTCAATCTTTTCTAATCTGATTTCCATAACTATTTGATTTGACATTCTATAATCCTATAGATGTCATTCCTGTCGTGTGTCTTATTACCTGATACAATTTAGTTATGATAGAAAATTTAATTTCTTTTTCACTTCGCAATCGTTTTTTGGTGTTGCTGGTAGCTGCAGGCTTATTTGCCTGGGGCATTCGCTCTGTGCAGACGAGTAAGGTAGATGCTATCCCTGACTTGTCAGAAAACCAGGTGATCGTTTTCACGGAATGGATGGGCCGCAGTCCTCAAATTATTGAAGACCAGATCACGTATCCATTGGTTACCAATCTGCAAGGATTGCCACAGGTAAAGTATGTACGCGCTAATTCCATGTTTGGGATGAGTTTTGTCTTCATAATTTTTGAAGATGCTACTGATATTTATTGGGCACGCGAACGAGTGCTTGAGCGCTTGAATTATGCAAGTCGTTTACTGCCAGCCGGAATCACTCCAACCTTAGGTCCTGATGGAACCGGTGTAGGTCATGTGTTGTGGTACACACTGGACGCGCCCGGTATGGATTTAGGTGAACAGCGCGCCATACAAGATTGGTATGTAAAATTTGCTTTGCAGAATGTGCAGGGCGTAAGTGAAATTGCTTCGTACGGAGGATTTCAAAAACAGTATCAGGTTACACTTAATCCCAACCGACTTAATTATTATGATTTATCAGTACCTGAAATCATTCAGGCCGTTCGGGCAAACAATAATGAAGCGGGCGGGCGAAAATTCGAGATCAACGACATTGGCTACATCATTAAGACTACGGGTTATTTAAAATCCATTGAAGAGATTGAAAATATTCCGGTTAAAACAATTAATACAGTTCCCGTAAAAGTGAAGGATGTAGCTACCGTGCAAATGACAGGGGAATCACGGCTTGGTATTTTTGATTACAACGGCACAGGGGAAGTTGTTGGCGGGATTGTGGTGATGCGGTATGGTGAGAATGCGGACGAAGTTATCACCCGAGTGAAAAAGAAAATGGAAGAAGTGGCCAAAGGGTTTTCGGAAGGAATGAAATTTAATATTGTTTACGACCGAAGCACGTTGATTGAAGAATCCATTTCATCGATTAAAACAACCTTGATCGAGGAAATGATTGTGGTTTCGTTGGTGGTTATCATTTTCTTGTTTCACTTGCGAAGTGCGGTAAGCATCATCATTCAAATTCCCATTACCATTGCTGCCAGTTTTATTTTTCTGAATGCGTTTGATATTTCTTCCAACATCATGTCGCTTACGGGCATTGCCCTGGCGATTGGAGTGATTGTCGATAATGGAATTATCATGGCTGAAAATTCCTATAAAAATTTGTCTACCCGCTTTGAAGAGCTCAACAAATAATAAGATGGCTAAAAAGTATACACCCATACCTGAGCAGGAGCGCCTTGAGATCATTGAGAAATCAAGCAAGCAAGTATCGCGCGGAGTATTTTATTCCACCGTTATTATCATTACGTCTTTCCTGCCGGTGTTTATGCTCACCGGCCAGGAAGGAAAGCTATTCCATCCATTGGCCTACACGAAAACTTTCATCCTTATTGTGGATGCGCTGTTGGTAGTTACGCTTGCTCCCGTTATTATTTCATTTTTAATGAAGGGTAAGTTCAGGAGTGAGCATCGTAATCCGGTTAACCGCATACTGGAAAAAATTTATGAGCCCATCATTCGTACCTGCTTAAACTGGCGCAAGACAACGATTGGAATTAATATTCTCGCGTTAGCGGTAAGCGTTCCTTTGTTGCTGGGTTTAGGGAGTGAGTTTATGCCGTCTTTGGATGAACAATCCATTTTGTTTATGCCGGTTACACTGCCGGATATTTCGAACGAAGAGATCAAACGGATTTTACAGGTCCAGGATAAAATCATCAAAGACGTGCCAGAAGTAGATAAAGTGTTGGGCAAAGCAGGCCGGGCAAGCACGGCTACCGACAATGCGCCCATCTCTATGATTGAAACGATCATTTTGTTAAAACCTAAATCGCAATGGCGGCCGGGTATCACAAAGAAAGATTTGGTCAATGAGTTGGATGGCAAGTTGCAGATACCGGGTGTAGTGAACGGCTGGACACAACCCATCATCAATCGTATCAACATGCTGGCTACAGGTATTCGCACGGATGTGGGCGTAAAAGTGTATGGACAAAACCTGGATAGTATCTATGCAGTGTCGCAGCATGTAAAAAAAGTATTAGAGGATGTTCCGGGAATAAAAGATTTATATGTCGACCCGATTACCGGTGGAAAGTACCTGACAGTGGATATAAACCGCGATGCGTTAGGTCGTTATGGATTAACGGTGGATGATGTGAACCTTGTCGTTGAATCGGCAATTGGTGGCTCACCGATTGGTCAAACCATTGAGGCCCGCCAGCGGTTCAGCATCAGTGTGCGGTTGGCGCAGGACTACCGGAATAGTATTGAACAACTTAAGCGAATTCCTTTAAAGACTACGGCACTGGGTATCGTTCCGCTTTCTTCGGTTGCCAATATTTATTTTGAAGATGGTCCACCGATGATCACGAGTGAGAATGCCATGTTGCGCGGGGCTGTACTTTTTAATGTACGCGATCGCGATTTAGGAAACACGGTGAAGGAAGCCATTGAAAAATTAAATAGTGAGATGGGAGTTTTACCGAATGGTTATTATTTGGAGTGGAGCGGGCAGTATGAAAATCTTATTCGCGGCAAGCAAACGCTCATGTATATTTTGCCCATCGTGCTGCTCATTATTTTCATTTCGCTTTATCTCGCCTTCAAATCGATCCGTGAGGCATTCCTTAGTTTGATCACCATTCCATTTGCACTCATTGGGGGAGCTTATATGGTTTATTTCTATGGAGTCAATTTATCAGTGGCTGTGGCGGTTGGGTTTATTGCCCTGTTTGGGATTGCCGTTGAAACCGGAGTGGTGATGGTGATCTACCTGAATGATGCCATGAATCAATTGGTGAAGCTGAAAGGAAACTCGAGTGAATCAATTTCAAAAGCCGATTTACGCGAGTTTGTAATCGCAGGCGCAGCAAAACGTTTACGGCCAAAAATTATGACAGTATCGGTAGCGCTTTTTGGTTTGATACCAGTGCTATGGTCAACAGGAGTTGGCAGTGATGTAATGCAACCCATCGTGTTGCCAATGATTGGCGGTGTGCTTACTTCCAGCACACACATTCTGCTGGTAACTCCGCTTATCTTTTTGATGACGAAGGAATATGAATTAAGAAAATTCGGAAAACTTGAAGTACATGAAAACACTCACTAACAAATTGTCAATTGTCAATTGTCAATTGTCAATTGTCCTTGCAATGTTGATAAGCCTATCAGGTTCTGCTCAGGTTATTACGCTAGACAGCGTCTTGGCTTCTATTGATAGGCAAAATCCCATGCTGCAACAGTATGATCACAAGGTTGCTGCATTGAATACATACACCGAAGGAGCTACGAGTTGGATGGCACCTATGGTGGGAGCCGGACCCTATTGGTACCCGTACCCGGGTCAGATGCTCATGGATGAACGCGACAAAGGAATGTTCATGTTTAACATTGAGCAGGATATTCCAAGTCCCGGCAAGCAGCGTTCACGAAAGGAGTACTTCAATTCGCGGGCAGGTGTAGAAGAACAAGGGCGGGCTATTCAATACAATGCATTGCGATCGGAAGCCAAAAGCATGTACTATGATTGGATGGTGCTGGAGAAGAAATTGAAAGTGTTAAATGAAAATCAGCGCATTGTAGAGATGATGCTTAACCTGGCACGGGTACGTTATCCATACAACCAGGGAAGTTTGGGAAATATTTATAAAGCAGAAGGCAGGTTGTATGAAGTTCAGAATATGATTCTGGAAACGAATTCGGAAATTGAAGAGAAAGGATTTCGGTTAAAAGCATTAATGAATGATCGCTCCGACAGAGTTTTAAGAATTGATTCAACAACTAACATTTCATTTGATCCAAACAAATTGTTGTATGACACGGCTTCACTTATATCTAACCGAAGTGATGTACAGCAAATCAACCGATCGATTAAAGTAATGCAGCAAAATCAATTATTGCAAAAAGCACAAGCCAAACCCGACTTTCGAATCCGGTACGAGCACATGCAACCACGCGGGGACATGCCTATGCAATTTTCATTGATGGCCATGGTTTCAATCCCGATTGTTCCGTGGGCTTCTAAAATGTATAAATCCGAATCGGCCGGAATGAACTATGAAATAGAGGCTATGAAGAAGGAGCAGGAAGGGATTTTAGTAGAGACTAAGGGCATGTTGACAGGAATGGCAACTCAATTAAAGCGCATGCAACAGCAGCTTGCCAACTATCAGGATAAAATTATTCCAGCTCTGAGAAAAAATTACGAAACGGTTATGCTTGCCTACGAAGAAAATCGTGAACAACTTCCGATTGTCATTGATGGGTGGGAGGCATGGAATATGGCGGAGTTAGAATATTTAGAAAAGTTGCAGAATTACTATTCAATGATCGTACGATATGAAAAGGAAATTGAAAAATAATCTGTTAGATCAAAGCTTAAAGTTTAAAGTTCAAAGTTTGCTCAGCGCTTTCAACTTTCAACTTTCAACTTTTTGCTTAACACTGTTAATGATCCTAATGATTGGGTGCAATTCGAAAGATAGTTCACACAACCATGCGGAGATCTACACGTGCCCCATGCATCCAACTGTATTATCGGATAGGCCCGGAAGTTGCCCGGTTTGCGGAATGGATTTGGTAAGGAAATCTAAAGAGGGCGATGAAGTAAAAATAACCGAAGAGTTGGCCAGGCTGATTAAGTCGCCCAATGAAACGGTAACTGCTTCTATTAAAACTGTGAAGGCTGAATATCGCTCTGCAACAGTGCAGAAAGAGCTACTGGGTGTTGTTGCGTACGATACACGGAACATTTACATGATTCCGGCCCGCATGGGCGGACGGCTGGAGAAAGTTTATCTGAAATATAATTATCAGCGCGTAACCAAAGGGATGAAGATAGCGGAAGTATACAGCCCTGAATTGTTAAATGCCCAACGGGAACTCGTTTATTTGTTTCAGAACGATTCAGACAATAAACGAATGATTGATGCTGCTATTAACAAGCTTGTGCTTCTGGGGGCAACAGATGAACAAATCAAAACGTTGACTTTAACTAAAGAAGTGTTAAATACATTCTCAATCTACAGCCCGTATGATGGATATTTGATTTTAAATTCTGAAGTCCCGCAAGCTCCGCTCAGTACTTCTGCGTCTTCTAACCCCAATGACGGAATGGGAATGAATTCAGTTTCAAAGCAAACTTCTGAACCAAATCCAATTTCGGCAGAGAGCAGCTTATTGCGGGAAGGTAACTATGTAAGCAAGGGTCAAACTCTTTTTAGAGTAGTTAATGCCAATTCAATTTGGATTGAATTCAATATTCCTGCTGAAGAAGCTTTCAACCTGAAAAAGAATGCCTCCATTGAATTGGTTATCGATGGAAAGAAGAGTAAGGCAAAAATTGATTTTATTGAACCGTTTAGTGCTCAAACTCAGAATTTCGTTCAAATTCGTTCTTACTATAAGGGTGATAATTTATTGATTGGTCAATTGGTTAAAGGCACTGTGTTGTCTAATACAAAAGAGACCCTGTGGCTTCCTAAAGCTGCGGTTATGGATTTGGGAATTAACCAGGTTGTGTTTGTTAAAAACCGTGGACAATTTACTGCGAAGCAGGTTGAAACAGGAAGTCGCACAGACGATTTTATTGAGATTACCTGGGGAATTACTTCCGGTGATGACGTGGCGGGCAATGCGCAGTACTTAATGGATAGCGAGGGTTTTGTAAAAATATCAAATTAGTATGAAGGCTATTTCAATTCTGATTTTACTAAGTATGTTGATAGCGTGCTCTCAGCAGAAGGATGCTCCAATGGAAGGGGAACATTCCGCGAAAGCGTTGAATGTCGCCAACAGTTCATCGCTCATGTTAACGGATACACAAATCCGGTTGGCTAATATCTCTACGGAAGTAGTGAAGGAAGGGGACATTGCCCAAATATTGCCGGTAAATGCAAGATTAGTCGCAAACGAAAATCTTACTGAAATAATCAGTGCCCGGGTTGCAGGACGCATTGAAATGCTATACTTCCGTGAAGCGGGGCGTGAAGTGATGAAAGGTGAAGCACTTTATGAAGTGTATAGCGAAAATTTATTGATTCTTGAGCGTGAATACTTGCTGACGAAAGCGCAATACGAAAAATTAGGGAAAGGCAGTAATTATGAATCCATATTGAAGTCTGCGGAAAAGAAATTATTGCTTTACGGATTAACCAAAGACCAGGTTGCCAACTTAAGTGAAACGGAGAGTTTGCATTCGCGCATTACATTTCTATCGCCTGCATCGGGGATCATAAAAAAGATCGGGGTAGAAGAGGGGCAGTATGTAAGTGAAGGCACCTTGCTTTATCAAATTGAAAACACAAGCCAACTATGGGTAGAAGCGGAGTTGTATCCCACGGAAGTGAATTATGTTAAAGTTGGGGATAAGGTCAAAATTCAGATCAATGGCCTTGAAAGACAACAAGGTGAAGCGATTGTAAACTTTTTAAGCCCTGAACTGAGAGCAGGCTCACAAGTGATGGTGATGCGGGCAACTATTTCCAATCCATCATTATCACTTAAGCCAGGGCAGGCTGCGCAGGTATTGTTGCAGCATTCTGCACGGCATTCGCTGGTGATACCTGTGGATGCGGTAATTCGCAATGGGATGGGAACTCATGTCTATATTCAGACAGGGCAGAATATCTTTGAACCCAGGATAGTGAAGACCGGAATTGAGAATTTTCAATCGGTGGAAATTATTAATGGCCTCGCAGCAGGTGATAAAGTAGTTGCGACAGGCGCTTACTTATTGTATAGCGAGCTCGTGATTAAAAAAGGAATTGATCCACAGGCAAACATGATGCATAAACATTAAAATAAATTTTTTAACAATAAACTCAATACAATTATGAAAATCAAATCATTTCTTTTTGCAATTATTTTGGCAGGAACAACACTCATGTTGGCGGTAAGTTGTAATACAAAAAAAGAGGAACATACAACGGATCATGAGTCAGTTGCCGTAGCAGATGAGCAGCCTGCCGTGCCGGCAGCTCCGCAATTTGCAGTAGATGCTAAGTTTCAACAGCAACTGGCTACCATTTTTACTTCTTATGTTGTGATGAAGGATGCATTTGTATCATCGGATGGCGCTGCCGTAAAACAAGCGGCTGAGAAAGTGATGAAAGCAATTGACGGCACTGACATGACGTTATTGACAGGCGCTGCCCATAACGATTGGATGACGTACCAACAAAGCTTAAAGAATAACTTAAAAGGGATACAAGCTTCAGCCGACATAGAAGAACAACGGACAGCGTTCAAGAATTTTTCAGAAGATTTATATAAAACCATTAAAGCCTATGGATTAGGAGGCACTACCGCGTACTATGAATATTG
>CAZNRJ010000058.1:0-14511 GCA_964574945.1 uncultured Ohtaekwangia sp.
GCCCAAGCCCTGGCACGCGCTGCAAAAATTTTAGGTGTAAAGGCATACATCGTAATGCCGCGCACGGCACCCGAAATCAAAAAGCGTGGTGTGCGTGGGTATGGTGGCGAAATCTTTGAATGCGAACCAACGCTTCAGGCGCGTGAGGCAACGCTGGCCGAGGTAATAAAAAAAACTGGCGCAACAGAAATACATCCCTTCAACAATTATGAAGTAATGGCTGGCCAGGCTACAGCTGCAGTAGAATTATTTGAAGAGATAAAAAATCTCGATGTAATTATGGCTCCGGTTGGTGGTGGCGGATTGCTCAGCGGCACCGGGCTTGCTGCAGCCTATTTCTCGCCAGGCACAAAAGTAATTGCCGGTGAACCTGAAGGATCGGATGATGCCTATCGTTCCATGAAAAGCGGTAAAATTGAACAGGCACAATCGCAGACAATTGCGGACGGATTGCTGACCACGCTGGGCGATAAAACATTTCCCATCATTAAAGAATTGGTAAGCGAAGTGATTACGGCAAGCGATGCTCAAATCATTGACGCCATGCGGTTGGTGTGGGAGCGAATGAAAATAATTATTGAGCCTTCGTGCGCAGTGCCATTAGCTGCATTGTTGAAGGAAAAAGAAAGATTTAAAGATCAACGCGTGGGCATTATTCTTTCGGGTGGCAATGTTGATTTAGAAAGAGCATTGAAGTTGATGACGGAAGTAAAGTAAATCGGGCGCATTTCTAATTGTCACAATCGCTCAAAAATCCCGGAGGGATGATATTTTTATAGAAATATTAATCTAATAAGGTCAGCAAAACCCCGAAGGGGTGACAGGATAATAATCACTCCTTCGGAGTTGGATACTGAATTATGAAATTTCTATAATCATTTCAGCCCTTCGGGCTTACGAGTTCCGACAATTTGAAACGCACCCAGTAAATCCATTCAATTATTAAATAACCAATATTGGTTTCCCGCAGATTCCGCAATCTTCTGTGAGATTCAGCGGGAAAGTAATTTCGTGTCTCATTTTTTCGCTAAACAACCGAAGTCAATCGGTGATAAACTCAGGAACGGATTTTGTTTTTAGTACCTTGCTTCATCAAAACACCACACAATGAATAAATTCATACTCCCCCTTCTGTTTGTGCTTACCACAACTGTTACACATGCACAAGTAATCGGAAAGATGTTTCCGGATATGGAAGCTGAAACCGTGGAAGATAAAAAAGTAAACCTGCCGGAAGAAACTAAAGGCAAATACACATTGCTGGGATTGGCGTATTCAAAAAAATCGGAAGATGAATTGAATAGCTGGTTTGGCCCCGTATACAACAAGTTCATCAAGAAAGCTACCGGGCTAATGGCCGGCATGGGCTATGATGTAAATGTATATTTCGTGCCCATGTTCACCGGTGTAAATGCCGCTGCCACCGGCACTGCAAAGAAGAAAGCAATTAAAAATGTTGACCCACAACTGTTGCCATACATTCTGTTTTATAAAGGCGAATTGAAAACCTATAAAGAAGCCCTTGATTTTGAAAAGCGCGATATCCCTTATTTTTTTGTGCTGGATAAAGAAGGTAAAATTGTTTATGCAACCTCGGGGAAGTTTACTGAAGACAAGCTCGGTGAAGTAGAAGATTCCATTGAGGATTGATCCTGTCTTTTGCGCCAACTAACATATTCCTGTTAAGTAAGTCTTTCGTTTTTGCTCCGGAAGGAGCAACCTCTTTATAGAAAAATCCATCAAAATAATATTCCGACTCCGGAGGAGTCGTCTATTTGTTTTTTCTAAAAGCATTAATATTTCCATTCAAACAGGTGGCTCCTCCTGAGCCATAAAATATTAACTGAACATAAAGCTACAGGCTGATTGCCCCCCGGACTTAAACCAACCTGTTGAATAAGCAGCATAACCCTGAAAGAAAGTAAGGACTTGTATGATTATTCTGAAACCAGTATCTTCATTAAAAGAAGTATTTATGGGTAACGAACAAGGAGGCTTCAATCACTTATTGGGATCAATGATTTTACCTAAAGTTCAATGGATTGCTTTGGGCATAAGTCTGCTCGGAATCGTCCTTTATGTAATAGGTAATTCAGGTGCTGAAACGCTCCTCATTTCCGGGTTATCCACCTTAGCGGCCTGTTATTTTCTTATTGGATTTATCCCTCCCGTAACAAAGCCTGATTCCAAACCCGGCTTGTATACGTTCGTTGCTTCTAAAGTGATTTATGTTGCGCTATCGGTAACATTGATAGGGATTCTGTTTGCAGTAATGCAATTGGAGGGCGCTGACAAAATGCTGTTAATCGGTTGTAGCGTTTTGGCGGGTGGTCTTTTGATTTCGGGAATCATGTTAGTAACCAATCATGATAACTTAGTGGTGTTGAAAAATCCGCTTCTTCACGGAATCGGCATTTTGTTGATCGGTGTATATTTCGTAAACAAACTTTCTATCATCACATTCTGATGGGCATTCTTATCCTTCTGGCGTTAGCGTTAGCACCGGGTGTTGCCATTGGTGTTTACATTTATTTAAAGGACAAGCATGAACGCGAGCCAATAGGATTGCTGATGCGAAGCTTCTTCTTTGGTGTGTTGAGCATATTTGTAACCTTACTGATCAGTGCTGTGATCAATCAGTTTGTTACTATTAATGAACAGGACGTAAGCGAACAAGCCGTGCATGCATTTTTGATAGTAGCGTTGGTGGAGGAATTCAGCAAATTCATTTTTGTACGGGGCATCTTATATAACAACAACCATTTTAACGAACCTTTTGATGGAATTGTGTATGCCGTAATGGTGGGCATGGGCTTTGCCACATTTGAAAATATCTTGTATGTATTTCAGGGAGGAATCGGCACAGCCATCATGCGGATGCTTACGGCAGTGCCTGCCCATGCAACATTTGCCATACTCATGGGCTATTACCTCGGCAAAGCTAAATTCGAACACAAAAAATCGTACTATGCTTTCCATGCATTGGGCATTGCCACACTTTTCCATGGTGCTTACGATTATTGCCTGTTCATTTCTTTTGTTCCCGGTATCGTGCTCGGTGCGCTCGCTTCGTTAATTGTGGCTATCTGGCTTTCGCGAAAAGCCATTAAAATTCATCAGCTCGCTTCTCCCTTTATTATTCCGGCCCCTACAGAAATCATAATCGAAAATCCAAAACCAAAAGATCCCAATCAACCTGATCGCACTTATTTGAAATGATCAGGGAAAGAAAGAATTCCTTCAACCAAGCCGTTAAATTATTCCTGCTCACCGAAGTTAGAGGTACTAATGTGCGATCCGAAAAACAACGCATTGAAAAAAAGTTTGTTAGTGCCATTCCAATAACCTCTAAAAGCCGGGTCATCCACAAACAAAATTGCCCGGCCTTTTCCCATGTTACTTACCAGAAGGGAAACAGAATTCTTAATCTTTTCGAGATTTGTAGGATGGATGTAGCCGCTAAGCAACGGCTTGGCTGTGTATTGAATTACAGTATTGAATGGATTTTTACCTGGTTCAATAAATACGGTGTGATTGCGATATACCGGTAAATCACGATTCGTATAACCAAACCCAAGCGGATGTGTGATGTCTAATTTCCCCAAATAAATAGAACCTCCAATCGCACGCGAGCCCTGATAATCTCCCGCAGTAATATAATCCATGCGCTTTATATCTTTCCCTGCCTTGCCGGCAGGCAGGTTTTCTTCCGGTTTAGTCAATTGCTCGTTAATCAATTTATTGTTAATGGCCCAGGTGATGGCTGATTTTTGCAAAATCAATGTGCCTCCTTGCTGCACCCAATTTTTAATTTTCTCTACAGCACTCTCCCCAAGCATGCTATAATTGCCACTTACAAGAATTAACGTGTTGTAATCGGTGATCGTCAACTGTGCGAACTGACTTGTGTTTACTTTCGTGATGGGCATGTTTAGCTTTGAATCGAGCAGGTACCAAATCTGCCCGGCTTCCGTAGCCGCTACGCCATCACCAATC
Source organism: uncultured Ohtaekwangia sp. (assembly GCA_964574945.1). Taxonomy (GTDB): domain Bacteria; phylum Bacteroidota; class Bacteroidia; order Cytophagales; family Cyclobacteriaceae; genus ELB16-189. The sequence goes on from CAZNRJ010000058.1 coordinate 3,997, forward strand.
AACATCGCTACGTGTGGCTTTTTTACTGTGCGCACATTGTTACTTCCCAAATCAACACCTTCCAAACTAAACCCGGTGTCAACAGAATAAACATCAATGCCTGCCATGCGCGAAGCTTCCTTTACTTTTGTGAATAATTCTTCGGCAGAAATATTTTGGTCGGCTACCGGAATCATCAACGTTCCATACCCAAAATTCTTTTTCACTCCATTTACAGTTGTTGCAAAGGGCTTGAAGGCGGCTTTCACAAACACATTATTCGAAAGCAAATAATACAACGCGCGTGAGGCACTGTACTCATTCCAATCAACTAAGTAAGCATAGTTTGTTTTTACTACGGGTGGTGGATTTGAAACCAAATCTTCTGCTTTCACTTTATCGCCTTTCGAAAATTTAGTGCTGGCGGTTAATGCATCATGTGGCATGCCATACGCCAACGCCATGGTCCAGGTGGAGGCATCGTAAAACACACTGTCGTGGAAAGAAGTAACTTTTTCAAACATGCTGCGCACCATGCGGTATTGAGTTTGATCTGTATTCACGATAAAAGCCTTTCCTTTTTCATATTTGTTTGCGCCAATGGTTAAATCAGCGCCAATCGAATACGTTTCAATACGATGCTTTAATAAAAGATCAGCAAACGCTTTCGTACGACTTTGATCTTTGCTATCGCCAAATACATACGCTTTGATGGCAGATTTCTTTCCTTCATCCAAAGCCGACTTAAAATATTCCTGCTGATGTTTCAATAATAATTCACGATTGTCAACTCCGGCTTTAACGGTTGCTAAACTGGTGCGCACGTGGTTGCGGATAGTAAAGGCAAACGTCACTACTTTGGTAGAACTCTGCTGCACATGCCCGCGCGAACTGGCTTGCTCAAACACAAGTCCAAGTCCGCCATGAATATCCGGATAGGTGGAACCATAGCCCGGGTATGAGTTGTCAAAGTTTTCCTTAGAAAAATACAGCGAGCCAATATCATCCAATGCTTTGGAAAAATATTTTGCAAAGAGCGGGTTCAATTGATCGTAGTTAGGGCGAGGCACTACCGGGTTTTCCGATCCGTACGGTTTAGTAGGTTCGAAAAAGTTAGTTGCATTTGTTCCCATCTCGTGATAATCGGTGCATACATTTGGTAACCATTGATGAAAGAATTCAATTCGGTTTCGGCTTTCTACATGAGCGAGTGGCAACCAATCGCGATTAAGGTCAAACCAATAATGATTGAACCGTCCGCCCGGCCAAACTTCATTGTGTTCACGATCCATAGGGTCGGCAACCGGAGGAAATCCTTTGTGCATGTTCGCCCAGTTGCTATGGCGGTCGCGCCCATCAGGATTATAATTCGGATCGATGTGAACAACCGCATCCCGCAAGGTCTTTGTTGCTTCATCACCTTGCGAGGCAACTAAATAATAGGCAGTGAGCATGGCGGCTTCACTACTGCTGGGTTCATTCCCGTGCACATTATATCCATGCGTAATAATTACGGGCATGTTTGCTGTATTTACGGATTGTGATGGATCGGCCAGTTTTAAATGTTCCTTTCTTATCTCTTCAAGTCGTGCATAATTTTCAGGGCTGGTGATGGTAAGTACCACTTGCGGTCTGCGCTCATTGGTATAACCAATAATTTGAAAATGCGCTTTAGGCGAAACTTTTGCCAGCTCCTGAAAGTAAGAAACAATCCGATCGTGGCGCGTGTGCCAGTCGCCAACCGGGTAGCCCAAAAATTGTTCGGGCGAGGGAATGGCAGGATCAAAAGAAACTCCGGCAGGAAAGAAATAATTATTCTGAGCCGATACTGATGTTAAACTCAGTACAAGCGTGAGCAAGACTAAACACTTTTTCATAGGGCAGGTTTTGAATGGGAAAAGTTACCGAATCTCAAACCTGTGGAAAATGAAATGTGATGGAAGGTTTTAAAACAGAGTTGTCCTCAACGTTTGTTAAGATAGTCACTCATTTTGATAATTCTTGTCCCTTCAAAAGTTTTCAATTCCAAAAGATCCTTATCACCTGTAATCAGGTAATTTGCCTGGGAGTCTCTTGATAACGAAAGAAGAAAATTATCCTTTCTGTCCCGGCATACATCTACCTTGCTCTTAACTTCAACAAGTTCCCCATAAACATCAAATAGATCAAGTACCTGTTCAATGTCATCCTTGCTAAAATATTTTCTGAATTTAGGTCGACCCGTAACGGTTAAAAACTCATCTATTGAGTCAAGACTAAATAGAAGTCGAACCCTTTTCTTTCTTTATCTTCTCATCTAATTTTCTGAAGTCCTTGGTTATTAAGAAACTGATCCAAAGGTTGGTGTCAATAATAATTCTATCAGCTTTTTTTGCCATATCTCTTTGCTCTCACAAGCTCAACCTCCTGGGTAATCTCTCCTAATCCAATTACTTCAGGTTTGCTTCTTAACTTATTGAGAAGTCCCTGAAAAGATTTTATTGGATCTTTTTCTCTTATAGTAATAAGATTCAAATCAGCCAATTCTTTAATAATTTTTTTGGCTTTAGGGTTTACTATATCAATTCTTAAAGTTTCCATAAATCAAATATACAATTCAATTTCAAAACATTTAGTTGTTGCTAAAACCCGTCTGGTTCTGGGTTCAATGAGTCATAGAAGACCTTTGGATAATTTTCAAATCTGAGTCCTTCAACTAAAAAGTCTGTTAAAACCCATCATCCTCTTCGTCCTTCTTCTTCTCTTTCTTTTTTGTGGCAGAGCTGCCACTGGAAAGATCATACGGAGCTTCTAACCCATAATAGGTTTGACGGAAGCGGTTAATGAAAGCAAGTGTTTCTTCGGTAGACCCCGGGATGTAAACCAGCTCCCCGATTTTTGCCTTGCTTGCATTTGATTTCTTAATCAGCAAATCATTAATGGATTCCAGCGAAGAATGAATCAACACGCGGTTGTCTTCCATGCCAAAATAAAACCACGCATCGGGCGAGGCTTTGATGAAGAGATGAAATACAGGGGCTCCATCTTCACTCTTTTTAATTTCCATAAAGCCTTCAAACGCGCCATTGATATCATACCGCCCCATGTGGCTAAGTCCCAAATTACCCTGGCTGTAAAATGATTTGTTTTCTTCCGACCATTTTAAATCTACATTTGAAAGCACAATCGGCTTCACCAACCCCTGTACGGTTGATAAAGAAACATAGTTCTGTAACGATCGTTGCTCATAATCCTTCACTACTTTTTCCCCTACCAAATCGGCAATCTTGTAAAGCAAATCAGTGGCGTCACCCAGCCCTTCTTCTTTTACACCTTCATTTTTAATAACATCCTGGATACTCAACGCCATCAACTGGTACACCATAGAGGGCACATTCATATCCACCATCACAAACGAATTCATTTTAATGTCGTTGGTCTCCAAATTACCGGAACCTAATGCAGAGGCTGTCAGGTTGAAACCCTTACTCCCGGCAAAAAAATTAACAGGCCCCTCAAAGCGCACTTCCTGTTTGTCTTCGTTATAAGCAAACACTTTTCCGGTCAGCTTTTCTCCAGCTGCTTTTGCGCGATCTTCTATTTTGAATTCACCGCTTTCCTTATCAAAATAGAGTGAGCCCTTAGGCACAAAAAAATCTTCATCGCTTGGATCTTTTTTGTCAAACACAAAAGTGATATAGAGATCATTGTTGTCCGCAAAGTGAAGACCGGCATCGGCCTTACGTCCTTCTTCTGTTATCGAATTGTCGAAGTTTAAGTAAATATCTTTCTCATCACCACTTTGCGTGTATTGCAGCCACGTATCGTAATTTTTGATTTTCTTCAAATCCATTTTCACAAACCCGCGCAATTGCAAGGCAGGCTTAGTTGCATACATGGTCATATCCCCTTTGTAAAAAATACGTGGCGATACCAGAATATTATTTTCCTCGATTACAGCACCATTGGCAACTGTTTGCATGGTGGCAATTCCTTTATGCCTTTTGTTTTTTGTTTGTTCCGTAATGGGTTCTAACCTGAAGTCTGTCATCTTGATGGCAAACGTATCGTTTACAGCATTTACATATTGATAGGTGGCATAACCGGCAAATTCCTTTCGGGAAATAATATCAACCACTCCTTCAGTAAGGCGATGATATCCGTTCAACGTATCTAAAATGATTACCGTGTTTTTCAATTGGCCAATTTTAGCATTCTCCAAAATCAGCACCTCATTGTTTTCCGGGGTAATCTTGGCATCGGCAACAATGATGTAAGGAATACCACTTACTTTCAGTTGTTGTGTTTTAATGTCGTACTCAGCACGCTCTGCATTGAATCTTAGTGAATCTAACTCTTTGCGGGTGGTGTAGAAGTAGGAATCTTCTAAAGGCACATCCGGTGCTTTGTTCATCACAATTTTTTGCGTGTTTAAATCCCATCGCGCTTCGGGAATAGAAGTCTTGAACTGCGCATAAGGAAAGGTAATGGCGGCTTCCCCCGTTATTTCAGGACTAATGGTTGCAAAGTTTTTATCTAAGTTGAATTGTACCTTCACATTGCTTCCCGCTAACGCGGGCTTATCCGGATTTCCTGTTTTCACTTCAAAGAGGGCATGCTTTGCACTCAAATCTTTTGCAGAGAAATTCATTTCTGTTGATCGCACTTCAGACCCCCGCGTGCTTAATCGCCCATCGCCACCCACCCCGGTTTTTGAAACTATCAGGTTACCATCAAGCGTAGCTGTGTTGTCATATAAACTAAAAGGTTCTTTCAGGTTTTTAATTCTCATCTTATCCTGCTTCGGCAACCACTTCAATTGATAGTCGCCCAGTTTAACCTGTGGAAAATAAGCCGCACCATACTGCTTCTCTTTTATCTCGCCTACACTCCCGCGCCCAACAACCGAATCGGGATAAAAAACAAAATCTTTCGACTCAACGGTGGCGGCCAGGTAGTCTATCCTTCCGGCAGAGCGAATACCTGCATTGTCTAAGCTCATGCCACCATACAGCTTACCTTCACCTTGATACAGTTGATACCCCGATGCAGGAACTGTGTGTGTGAACCCTAACGATTTATCGGGCATGGTATGCAGTTTTTCTTTAAAAGCAGGAAACATACCACTGGAAATAAATGTCCCCTCAAATTTGATGGAGCCAGGATCGGCATCATTCAGGCTGTCCAACTTGAAGGGAGGAACAACAAAAAATACAGATTGGTCATACGCGCCATTCAGCACTTCACTCCTGTTAAAATAAATTACTCCGCCTGCAGTTGCATCTAAGCGCGGGTAGTTTGGATATTTTATTTTACCGGATTTATTATCCGGCCTGTTAATAAATAACGTTCCTGATGTTTTGTTGGATGATGCCTGAAGCCCCCCCGCTGCGGCTGCCGTTGAGTCCGCACCCACCATGGCGTTGTTCACCCTTCTTCGCGTTCCGTTTTTTTCAGTGACATAAAACCGAATGGAGTCAATGTGATTCATGTTAATGAAGAAGCTGTCATACTTAAGCGTAAAGTCTTTTCCTGAAATCTCGAAATTACCTGCGGTGATTGTACCATTAAACTTTATGTCGCGATTTTGCAAAAAGGTGATTCGGCTGCTGTCCGGTTTAATAATCACGTTCAATGAATCGCTTACATTAAATTCTTCTACGCCATACACATTCATTTTTCCGGTCGAGAAATTAATGACCGCGTTAGCTATGGCATCGGTAAGTGAATGAAGCTTTAAATTGTCGTAATCAGCATTTCCTTTTACGGCTTGCAAAAAATTAACAGCTTTATCTTTTACATGAATCTTTCCCGTGTGCGCATCATAATCAATCATGCCTTTCTGGGAAAGAAAATCAGCCGCCATTCGTGCTGTCTGTAAACTGCGTTTGCCCTCTACTACCAGGTCATACACATAAAAATCGTTGCTGCCAATTTCATTCGCATGATTAACTACCAGCGCCAACGGGTGAAAGTTAAACCCCTGGCCTGCTAATTGACGATACCCTTCGGGATCATAAAAATCATTTGACTCAATGACCATAGGCGATACATTGCCGCTGCCCTGCACGAAGAACGTCAGGCTGTCTGACTTTAAATCCCAATTAACACGGTCGGCCGTAAATTCAATATCAAAATAGGAAGATGAGAAAGGGGCTTTCCGCAACTGGCTTTTTTCTTTGTTAAGAACAAGTTTTTGGTTTTTAGCATCATACCGAAGCTCCATGGCCGGATGAACAATTGAATCGTTCTGCTGATAAATTGTTATCTGCGCCTGCGTTGAAACGATAACCGAATCCCTAAAACCAAACGAAGATGCAATTGCTTTAAACTTCTTATCCGTTTCACCATTTATTTCAATAGTGGCAAGTCTTCCATCCACCGAATTGCTGGTGAGCGTATGACCCTGCAAGCCTATCCCTCCCGTATACTTTAATTTTTCAGAACCTAACCCTAACAGGCTAAGATTTGATTCATACGATTTGAAGCGAGGATAGCTGGATGTTTTAGGGGTTTTGTGATTAATACTTCTGAACTCAAAAACTCCGGGTATGGAACCAGGTGTTTTTCCTACATACGTGAGCCTTCCTTGCGCTGCTTTTATATACGGCTGGTTGGTTTTGAAATTGTATTTATTGAGATCATAGTAAACAGAATCTGGTGAAAGCCCGGCTGCACTCCAATCGAAACGGCCGCCATCGCCCACAAATAGTTTTTCGCGCATGGAGAAAACTCCTTTTGTGTTGCGAAGAAAAACGGTATCGTAGGGTGTAATAAAATTCAACGAAAGTTTATCGAAGGTCATTACGGGGCCGAACAATTCAGGTTGAACAATGGGTTGTTGCCACTGTGGAGCGTTATACCAGGAAGTGTCTGCAGGTTGTTCGTAATAGGTTTGAACCGTGTCCGGAATAACAATGGGTTCGAGATAATCAAATCGATAATTATCATCCAGCACAAGCAGTTGAAAAAACTTTTCGTGTTGCAGCGCACGGTGCTCAAAGAAATCGCGGCTCAGTTGCAAAAAAATATGAGCCTGGTTAATGTTATCCTTCTCAATCACTTTTCCTGCTACGGATAAATAATTGGAGAGACGGGTTGGGTCAGTTTGTTCAACGGAAACCGCTGAAGCGATGGCGCCATAATAATTGACAAAATGCGGGCTCAGCTTATATCTCTTTTTCTTCATCAGGCGTGCCTGACTGCGAATTACTTGTTGCTGATCGGGGCCTAAGCTGCTCCACGCAGTTTGGAAAGCTGCACCCACTGCCATGGCATCATTGGCTTTGGTGTTTTCCAAAACAAGGCGAACGCTATCCTGAAAACTTTGGCTATAGCCGGCTGCCGACTGGGCAAATGCGCCAGTGGCTGATAGCAGAACGGCAATAATGTAGGTTAAAACCTGCTTCACGGAGCCAAAAACCTTGAAATTCGTAAATAAATGGCGAATGTGCTAATTTAAAAAGATACAGGATGCTTGTTGCTGGCAACTGGCCCAATAACCTAAGAATAACCAACGAATCTAAGTTTTATTGCTTTAACTCAAGCAGCAAGCACGCCCAGCTTTCGCGTTCATCATGCGCCACTTCGCTTAGCTGATACTTAGCAGCTTCTTTTTTGAGATCGTTTATATCGTGGGTATAAAATCCGCTTAACAATAACAAGCCTCCCTTGCCCAGGTAAGAAGCATAGTGATGCATCTCCGTGAGTAAAATGTTTTTGTTGATGTTGGCAAGCACGATATCAAACTTTCCATTCAATCGTACCTCTTCAATTTTTCCTTGTTGGATATGAATGTTGGAGCATTGATTGTTCTCGGCATTCTCAATGCCATTCGTTACGCTCCATTCATCAATATCAAACGCCTCCACTTCTTTCGCGCCAAGCTTTGAAGCCATGATGGAAAGGATAGCCGTGCCGCACCCGGCATCCATCACACGTTTATTCTTATGATCCATTTTCATCTGGCGGCTAATCATCAAATGAGTGGTTTGATGATGGCCCGTGCCAAAAGACATTTTTGGAGTGATGATAATTTCGTATGGATATTTTTTTTCGATTGTATGAAAGGCAGCGCGCACAAGACAACGATCATCAACAATAATGGGCTCTACATTTTTTTCCCATTCTTCATTCCAATTCTGTTTTGGAATTTGAGTAAGTGAAAATTGTAATGGACTTACCTGTTTATATTTTTCTTTTAAGTGATTCAGCAAATCATTGTCGAATGCATCACCTTCCACATAGGCTTCAAAGCCATCTTCTGTTTCCATGAACGTATCAAATCCAGCTTCGGCTATTTCAGCCATCAGGATTTCTGAAAACCCGGGATCACAAATTACCTGCAAACGGGTGGAATACATATCAATTAATTTGATGATGTGTTAATTTGATGATTTGAAAATGAAACTCCACTATAGGAATTTTCAAATTTACCAATCATCAAATTTTCAAATAGCCTTCACGATTTCAACAAACTCCCTGCTCTTCAACGAAGCTCCGCCTACCAGGCCACCGTCTACATCCGCGCAAGCGAAAAGTTCTTTTGCATTATCGGCCTTCACACTGCCTCCGTAAAGAATTGAAATGGTTTCAGCAGCAGCTCCATACTTTGAAGCAATGTGTTTGCGGATAACGGCATGCATATCCTGCGCTTGCTGCGAGGTTGCAGTTTTGCCCGTGCCAATCGCCCAAACAGGTTCATACGCAATCACCACTTTCTGCAACGCATCCGCACTCAAGTGAAACAGGCTTTCTTCCACTTGTTGTTTCACCAATTGTTCATGCGTTCCTTTCTCGCGAATCTCCAAGGGTTCGCCACAACAAAAGATGGGAGTCAATCCATGTGCCAGCGCTTTATCAACTTTAGTTGCCAACAACGCTCCGTCTTCACCAAAATATTGCCTGCGCTCGCTATGCCCGATGATCACATAAGGAATGCCCATTGATTTTAACATGGCAGCCGAAGTCTCGCCTGTGTAAGCGCCTGAATCATGCTCGCTGCAATTTTGTGCGCCCACAGAAATCCTTGCATTAGCGCCAAGTTGCTGCTTAACCGGATAGAGGTATGGAAAAGGGGTACACAGCACAACTTTCACATTTCCTTTTACTTCATCGGCCACAAGCCCCATCAGTTCAGAAGTCAGGATACCCGCCTCTTCAAGGGTCTTGTTCATTTTCCAGTTACCGGCAACAATTTTTTGACGCATACTTTTTATGGTTAGATTTATTTTGATTCAAACGTGAGTACATCCGATGGTTTGTCGCGCATCAGGCGCAAACTTTTAACAGGCCCTTTATACGTTACATGCACTAAGTTAGACTGGTCATGATGGGTTTCCATAATGACCTCATTTTTAACTTCAATGGTTTTGAATTTTTTCACGTTAGCTATTTCGATGTAACAGATTACGGCAGGATCTTCGCGTTCAAAACCAAGGAAATTTAATTTCTGAATTTTGCCATCCAGCTTTATCGTAAGTCGCTTGGTTACATACTCATTTATTAATTGCTCAGTCGTGCGTCCTTGGCCCGGGTTCAATAAGTCTAAGCCTTTTTCATTGAGTTGATTTTGAATGGATAACTCTAAGTCATCCAAAAAGATGCGGGAAGTAATCTGTAACGCCTTATCCTTTTCGCTGTAATTGATTTCAGAAACCGAGAGGTGAATGGGATGCAGAACCAGGAGGAAAGAATAGAAGAGTGTTATCATGCTTATCGGCTCGCGAAAATCGTGCCGTCAAAATTACTTCTAATTGTCCTAAATCAAAATTAGGGCTATACTTGTGCGTTATAAAAAATACTGTAAATGGGCGAGTTTGCATTATATTTTGGATTGGGAAAAGATCACATTTTAGATTATGTGAATGGGTATGATCACATCCTGTTTGTGCTTGCCCTGTGTGCCGTTTATGTGGTTGGCGACTGGAAGAAAATCCTTATCCTGGTAACAGCATTTACCATTGGCCATTCTATTACATTGGCGCTTGCCACGTTGCACATTATCAACGTGCCGACAGATGCCATCGAGTTCCTGATTCCGCTTACGATTTTTATTACCGCTGTTGCCAATCTTTTTAAAAAGGAAACAGGGTTAAGTAAAACACGTATTCAAATCAATTATGTGTTTGCTCTTTTTTTTGGATTGATTCACGGCCTGGGGTTTTCAAATTACCTGCGGGCCTTGTTAGGCAAGCACGAGCATATAGTATCCCCGCTTTTTGCCTTTAATCTGGGATTGGAGATGGGTCAGATAATAGTGGTGGCAATATTTCTGGCAATCAGTTTTATTTTGGTAGAATTGGTTAAGGTGCCACGCAGGGATTTAAGGTTTGTGCTTTCATCCGCCATAGCAGGAATTGCGCTGGTGCTCATGAAGGACAGGATTTTTTGGTAACGAATTCTTTTTTTAACCACTGAGGACACAGAGTAAAATCAAAGCGATAAAATAATTGTAGCTCTGTGTCCTCTGTGGTGAATATTAGCTCTGTGGTGAATATTAGAAGTCATCTCAAAAATACTTTGTCATCGCGGACAGCGTTCCGCGATCTCGAATTT
>CAZNRJ010000059.1:0-14357 GCA_964574945.1 uncultured Ohtaekwangia sp.
AGTTTTTTCATCATGCTGTTGACCGTGGGTGGCTTTACCTGCAGTTTTTTAGCCAGTTCAGACACAATCACCTCCCCTGTTGCCTGCGATAGCGAGTACACAGACTTGATATAATTTTCTTCTGTTAAAGAGCCCATACCTTCATTTTCAATCAAAAATAACATTTCGAAATTAAATTGTTATAATTAATTTGTTAGATATGTCTAACATTTTAATTTTGCTATTCTTAAAATAAAAAGATGAGAACCCTATTTGCTCGAACAATCCTTAGTTTAACAGTCCTGGCATTGTTTGCCTGCGAGCATTTTGAACCCGTTGCTCCCGATGATGCTTTTATTTTAGATGGTCCCGTAAACGGACTAACCGAAGCAGAGAACCTTCAATTCCTTCGGGGTGATATTGCCTTCAATGACGAAATTTTTACGAGCGCCACGGGATTGGGCCCTTTGTTTGTTTCTACCTCGTGCGGAAGCTGTCATGCAGGTGATGGCAAAGGGCATCCGTTCACAACACTCACACGGTTTGGCCAGACGGATGAAACCGGAAATAAATTTTTAGAATACGGTGGACCGCAATTGCAACACCGGGCTCTCCCCGGGTTTACCCCCGAACAAATTCCTGCCGGGGCTACCTCATCAAAAATTCTTCCGCCCGCCAATACGGGGCTTGGATTTTTAGATGCAGTTCCTGATGCAGATATTATTGCCTGGGCAGATCCAACCGATGCGGATGCTGACGGCATTAGCGGTGTTGCGAATTGGATTGAATTGAAAAGTTACGTTACCCCGCGCGAAGGAAGTATTACCCAAAATGGAAAATACATGGCGCGCTTTGGCAAGAAAGCCGCCACGTATGATTTGCTGCAACAAACTGCACAAGCCTACAACCAGGACATTGGTATCACCTCCTCTTTTGAACCCATCGACACCTATTCGGGTGTTGAGTTTGATCCTGAAATTTCCAATCAGGTTATTCATGATGTTGTCTTCTATTTGAAAACATTGAAAGCCCCTGTTTCCAGGGAAACTCCGGAAATGATTTCGGGTAAGGAGTTATTTACAACGCTGGGTTGCAATAAATGTCACCGTCCGGAAATGAAAACCGGAACCCATAAAATTGCAGCGCTGTCAAACAAAACATTTTTTCCCTACACCGATCTGCTTCTGCATGATATGGGACCGGCCTTAGATGACGGTTATACAGAAGGCTCTGCGAAAACAAATGAGTGGCGAACTCCTGCTTTATGGGGATTGGGCCTTTCCAAAAAATCGCAAGGCGGAAAATATTTTTTGCTGCATGATGGCCGGGCCCGCAGCATTGAAGAAGCCATTATGCTGCATGGCGGTGAAGGCGCATCCGGTAAAGAAAAGTTTCAACTGCTCAGTGAAGACGAAAAGAAAAAGTTAATTCAATTTTTAGAAAGTATTTAATATGGATCGCAGGGAATTTGTAAAACAAAGTTGCGCAGTTTGCCTTGGCGGGAGCTTGCTTCCTGCACTTCTCACACGTTGCGCACCTATACATTATATAAGTGGAGTAATGGAGTCAACCGGTCTCGCTGTGTTGAAATCTGAATTCACATATCTTAAAAAAGATCAGGTCACCACGCGACCCTACATCATTGTACAAAATGATAAGCTGGAGTTTCCCATCTATGTATACCGGTTTTCGGAAACCGAATATAGCGCGTTGTGGATGAAATGCTCCCATCAGGGTGCAGAGTTACAAGCTTCGGGTGATCATCTTCAATGCCCCAGTCATGGCAGTGAGTTCAATAATAAGGGTGTGGTGAGTAATGGTCCGGCAGATCGCAACCTTCGCTCCTTTCCTGTTTCTGTGTCAGGGGATAAAATTTTAATTGACTTACGCGAATCATGAGACAGATTGTAACTATAGCGATTTTTATATTCATCAGTTCACGCGTGTTTGCCCAAGTTGATTCAACACTGTTTAAAAGGATTCCGAAAGACACCTCCAAACTAATCATGAACATGGACGCAGTCTATAACCGTCCATTTCTTTCGGTAAGCAAAGCCCCGGTAGCATTGGGTGGTTATGTGGAAGCAAACTGGCAACATCTTGGAACCAACGGAGTTAGCGAAGGCCATCAATTTCAGATGAGACGGCTTACTTTGTTTATTGCTTCAGGCATCTCACGAAAAATTCGTTTTCTTTCAGAGATCGAATTTGAAGATGGCACTAAAGAAATCAACATCGAATTTGCTTCGGTAGATTTTGAGTTTCATCCCCTGTTCAACTTAAGAGGGGGTGTGGTCATGAATCCCATCGGGGCATTCAATCAAAACCACGATGGTCCTAAATGGGAATTTATCGATCGCCCCGTTTCTGCTACACACATGCTTCCGGCCACGTGGAGCAATGTGGGGGTTGGTGTGTATGGCAAAAAATATAATAAGGATTGGGTGTATGCTTACGAACTATATTTAACCAACGGATTCGATGATCAAATCATTTCTAACACGGAAAACAAAACGTTCCTTCCGGCCAGCAAATTAAATCCCGATCGGTTTGAAGAAAGTTTCAATGGTGTGCCTTTGTTCACAGGCAAAGTAGCCCTGCGCAATAAAAAAATTGGAGAACTGGGTTTCTCCCACATGGGTGGCGTGTTTAACAAATTTCAGGATGATGGATTAGTGCTTGATCAGAGAAGAAGGGTGAATGTCTGGGCGATTGACTTCAATACCGTTATTCCAAAAATTAAAACGTACTTAGTTACGGAATGGTCTTTTGTGAATGTGGATGTGCCCGATACGTACACACAACAATATGGAAAGAAGCAAGCAGGCGGATTTCTGGATATTGTGCAACCCATTCTTCAGCGCGATATTTTTGGATTCAATCAATCCGTTATAAATGCAAACTGCCGGTTGGAGTATGTAGACTGGAACATAGGTACATTTGAAGAAACCGGAGACAACATTCATGACGATTTTGTTTCAATCGTACCAGGGTTAAGCTGGCGACCCACCTCTCAAACTGTTGTACGGTTGAATTATCGGTATAATTGGCAAACAGACATACTTGGTAATCCGCCCATAAAAACCGCGGGCTTTCAATTAGGATTCTCTTCTTACTTTTAAAAACAGTGTTGGACAAGATCTCTATCTCCAACTTTTACAAATCGCATCCAATGTCAAACGAGCATAATCACGATCATCCGCATACCGAAGCAAACGCACCTGCCTGGAAAACTCATTGGCAATTGCTTTTATCGTTAGCCATCCTGATCATTATGCTCACACTGGAGTTTGGATTCCATTATAGTCCGGCATTTCCTGCAAATCTTATTATATACCTGAGCGCTTATTTATTAAGCGGCCTCAACGTTTTGTCGTTGGCTTTCCGAAAAGCAAAGCGGTTTGATTTCTTTAATGAATTTTTTTTGATGAGCGTGGCTACTATTGGGGCCTTTGCGATTGGCTCGTACAGCGAAGGGGTTGCCGTAATGATATTCTATTCCATCGGGGAATGGTTTCAGGATTCAGCAGTGAGTAAAGCCAAGCGCAGTATTAAAGCCCTGTTGGATATTCGGCCTGATGAGGTTACTGTTAACCGCAATGGAAATTTAAAGGTTGTGCATCCAAAGGATGTCTCATTAAATGAAATCATTCAGATTAAACCCGGGGAAAAAGTTGCGCTTGATGGCGAATTGATTTCTGCGAAAGCTGCCTTTAATACTGCTGCCCTTACCGGGGAAAGCAAACCCGATACAAAATCAAAAGGGGAAAAAGTCCTTGCGGGAATGATCAATCTCAATACAGTTGCTGAAATACAAGTGAAAGCTTTGTTTACCGATAGCAAGTTGAGCAGGATTTTGGAATTGGTGCAGGAAGCCACGGCACGCAAATCACAAACTCAATTATTCATTAGCAGGTTTGCGAAAATATATACTCCAATCGTTTTTGCACTGGCAATAGCCGTTTGCTTATTGCCCTGGTTTTTTGTGCCCGACTATGTGTTCGCTGATTGGTTTTATAGATCGTTGGTATTTCTGGTGATTAGTTGTCCGTGTGCGTTGGTTGTTTCCATTCCGTTGGGATATTTTGGCGGCATTGGATTAGCCTCCCGTCATGGTATTTTATTTAAAGGTTCAAACTACCTGGATGTAATGACTAAAGTCGATACCGTGGTGATGGATAAAACCGGAACATTGACCAAGGGAGTGTTTAAGGTTCAGCAAATTGTTACAAACAATATTGATCAGAACGAATTGATACGACTCGCATCAGCATTGGAAAAAAATTCTACTCACCCCATCGCGAAAGCCATTGTAGAATATGCCGGCAATACAGCAGGTCACGCTCAGCATGTGGAGGAAATCTCTGGTCATGGATTAAAAGGAATTGTGGATGGCAAAACAATCCTGGCAGGAAATCTAAAATTGTTAAAGAAATTCAATGTACCCTACCCTGCTGAAATTGATTTGGTGGTTGATACGCTTGTGGTCGTGTCGATCGATAACCATTATGCAGGCTACATTACCATTGCTGATGAAGTAAAAGAAGATGCACGTCAAACTATTGAAGAACTGCACAGGCTTACTATTAAAACCGTCATGCTTTCGGGAGATAAGCAAAGCGTAGTTGATTCCGTTGCTAAAGCGCTTGGACTCGATGAAGCCTATGGAGATTTATTGCCCGAAGGAAAAGTTGAAAAAGTACAATCGTTGAAAAATGAAAAGCGAACAATTGCTTTTGTTGGCGATGGAGTAAATGATGCACCCGTAATTGCCCTGGCCGATGCCGGTATTGCAATGGGCGGCCTGGGTAGCGATGCTGCCATAGAAACTGCCGATATTGTTATTCAAAATGATCAGCCATCAAAAATTGTTTCCACCATTAAAATTGGTAAAATTACCCGTAGCATTGTTTGGCAGAACATTGCAATGGCCCTGGTTGTAAAGATTGCCGTGCTTATGCTTGGCGCAGGCGGCATTGCTACTTTATGGGAAGCCGTTATTGCCGATGTTGGGGTTGCGCTATTAGCCATTCTGAATGCAGTTAGAATTCAGAAGATGAAAGTTTCAATTACCCCCTTCAACCAAAAGGATAATTAAACCAGTTCCTTTTCTCCTTCCTTATCAAACATCTTTTTCAGGAACTTCGGTTAGCTCCCCACAGAAGCCAGCGTAACGTCAAAACCCGATAATCAGGCATATTTTGGAAATCGGTTGCATTGAATTAAATCGATTTTTTATCAAAAAAACGACTTTTGTAAAATTATTTTATGCAATCGGTTGCAACATAAAGTATCAACTTAGATATTAGCGTAATCAAATCATAACGCGTTCCACCTAATCAATTGTAACACTTAACCATTTATTATGAAAAGAAAGATTCTACAAAACCAACCACCCCTGCAGAGGTTCATCGGGCTCTTCAGAATATGGGGTATCATCCTGATGTTTTCGTTAGCACTCCCGGCAGCCGCCCAAACTACTGTGAAAGGTAAAGTAACGGATGAGACCGGGGCCAGCATGCCGGGTGTGAATATCGTATTGAAAAATACGGTTATAGGAACTACTTCAGATGCTAATGGCGACTACTCAATAGCTCATACAGAAGAGGGGTCAATCACTCTTGTATTTTCTTTTATTGGTTACAAAACACATGAAGAGCTGGTATCTGGAAGATCCATTATTAATGTGGCGATGGAAACAGACACAAAAACCTTGAGTGAAATCCTGGTAGTAGGATATGGAACTCAAAAGAAAAGTGACATTACAGGTTCCCTTGTTTCGGTAGGCAGTAAAGAATTAAGAGAGGTGCCTGTGGCCAATATGCAGCAGGCATTGCAAGGCCGGGCAGCGGGTGTGGAAGTTCAGCGGGTGGGAACTGCACCCGGTGGCGATACCAGAATTAGGGTAAGGGGCGAACGCTCTGTCTTTGGATCAAATGCCCCTTTGATCGTACTGGACGGAATTCCGTATGAAGGCGGATTGAATGACATCAACCCTGATGAAATTGCCACCATTAATATTTTGAAAGATGCTTCGGCAACGGCTATCTATGGCTCAAGAGGCGCTAATGGGGTTGTTCTCATTACCACTAAGCGAGGCGAATCTGGTAAAACCAGGCTTAGTTTCGACTCTTATTATGGTGTAACAACAGTTGCCAAAAAATATGACATGTTTAACGCAGAGGAATATGCAGCTATGCGTGACTATACTTCAGTATGGCCCTACAGGCCCGAAGAAGTAGAGGGTATGAGCCTGGGGCGCAATACCGACTGGCAAGACCTCATGTACCAAAACGGATTCATCACAAACCATAACGTAGGGGTTTCGGGCGGAACAGAAGTAGCCCAGTTTGCAGTAGGAGCCGGTTACTATAATGAAAGCACTATTTTACCCGGTCAGGATTTTGAGCGTTTTTCTGTAAAGGCAACGGTTGACACTAAAATTGGAAAAAGATTAAAGCTTGGAGTTAATTCACTCAATACTGTAAGTTTTTCAAACGGTACTCAGTTCGTTAACCAGCAACCCAATACACCGGGTGCTTTTGGCGGCAGCATGATGTACAACATGTTGTCTCTCAGCCCGTTAATGCCAGCGTATACTGCTAATGGGGAAATTTTTCAGAGGCCCGCAGGAAATTTGGATGATGCTTCTCAAAATTATAGCCCACTCTACCTGAAGGAGAACAACAACGAATGGGTAGACCGCGTTCGCAGGCTCCGGACCTTTAATAGTCTCTATGCTGAGTTCGAGATTGTGAACGGACTGAAATACAGATTTAACCTTGGATTGGATTACAGTCAGCAGAATTCCGGCCAGTTTCAAGGGCAGGACAGCTATTTTCGAACCAATAACCTATTCAACCGGGCACAGGTAAGAAATGGAGAACAATATTCATGGGTAGCTGAAAATATTTTGACTTATGATAAGACCTTTGCCGAGAAGCATCGCCTTACATTAACCGGTTTGTACAGCGCCCAACAAACCCGGGGGTACTCTACCCAGACATACCAGGATCATATCGCAGCCAATTTTATCGAGTTCTATAATTTAGGCTTGTCCGATCCGGCAGGACAAACCATCCTGAATGGAGATGAATCAACAAGAGGACTCCTCTCTTATATGGCCCGCGCTAACTATGCCTATGATGACCGTTACCTGCTTACCTTTACCTATCGCAGGGATGGCTCTTCCGTATTGGCCAATAAATGGCATAGCTATCCTGCCATTGCTGTTGGGTGGAATGTGTTGAATGAATCTTTCATACCGGATATCCCTGTCTTGAATTCATTGAAACTACGCCTGGGATATGGGCAAACCTCCAATCAATCTGTTAATCCTTATTCAACCCTGGGCGGTGTCAACAACAGTTATCAAGGAGTGCCGATCAAGTATAATTATGGTGTTAATACCCAGGTATCAGGATATCTTCCTACTAAAATCCCTGATACTACCCTCGATTGGGAGTATACCACCACTACTAACATAGGATTGGATTTTGGATTACTGGAAGACCGGATCACGGGAGCGATTGACTGGTACACCGCTAAAACCAACAACCTTTTATTTCCTCAAACACTCCCCATTACTTCGGGGTATCCCGATTCTTTCGATACGAACATTGGAGAGATGGAAAACAAGGGACTTGAAATATCGTTGGGTGGCACGGCTGTTAAAACTTCATCAGGATTTACCTGGGAGGTTGATTTGAATTGGTTTTACAACCGGAATAAGCTTACAAAAATCTCTTCTGGTGTAGACAGGATTATAAACAACGGTCTTTTTGTAGGCCATCCTACCTCTGCTATTTACGATTATAGAAAACTGGGTGTGTGGCAACTGGACGAAGCCGCGCAAGCTGCTGAATTTGGATTGGTACCCGGGCAACTTAAGTTAGCTGATTTAAATGGAGATGGAGTTATTACCGAAGAGGGTGACCGCGAAGTGATAGGAAATCAACAACCCAAATGGCAAGGTGGCATAACCAATCGCTTTAGGTTTAAAGGATTTGATTTCTCATTTGTTACCTACATGCGATTTGGCGGAACCCTGCTAAGCTACCTGCATGCACCAAATGGAGCCTACCTGACCAATATGACTGGGCAGCGTAATGGCTTGAAAGTGGATTATTGGACTCCAACCAACCCTACTAATGAGTTTCCTGCACCTGGATCAAGCCTTCCGGGAGGCGCTTCAACCGCCTGGACCACATTAGCCTACTATGATGCATCTTTTATCAGGGTACGGAGTATTAATTTCGGGTATACCATTCCCCGAACTGTAGCCGATAAAATTGGTGCTCAATCCGTGAGGGTTTACTTCACTGCTCAAAATCCTTTCCTTCTTTACGCTCCTTATGTGAAAGACCATAATGGTGTGGATCCTGAGCCAACAGGTCAGGGTGCTACAGGTGCTGTGGCAACCGCCCCAAGTCTTCGTACCGGTGGCCAGAACCCTGCGTTGATCATATCTGCGTCTACACCGCCTACGCGGTCATACATCCTGGGACTTAACATAGCTTTTTAATGTTTGTAACTATGAATCCTTTAATTATGAAAAAAGAATATAAAATATCGGTGCTGGTTCTAACTGCCCTGCTGGCATTTACTACCTCATGCAACGATTTGTTAGAAGAACATCCAAAGACAGCCTTTACCACTGATTATTACAAAACCGTACAGGGATATCAGGACGGTATTAATGCTGCGTACGCTTCGTTGCGGTTTCAGTATGGAACAAACCCATCTTTAGGGTTGAATGTTACCGGTACGGATGAATTTACGTTTGGCCCGGAGCCAAATTACAATCCATCGGGTGACAACCTTCCGCATAAATTGCTGGGAACTTATGATGTGACACCGAGTGCGGGTTATTTGCTCACTACCTTTAACCGCACCTTCCCTCCCATTAACATGCTAAACGGGCTCGTTGAGTTTGCTCCAACATTACCTGGGGTTACCGAACAGGAACGTGCACAACTGCTGGGCCAGGTTCGCTATTTAAGGGCACACTATTACTATCTGCTGGTGGGCCAGTTTGGAGCTGTTCCCATTGACTTGGGTGAAGGTGAATTGAAATTCAATACAATTCCTTACACAGGCTTTAACCGCCTTGATTCTGACCTGTTAGCTAAAAACTTTCAGGTAATGATTGATGACCTTATCTATGCGAGTCAAAACCTGATTGATGTCAGGCCCTCCGATGAGTTCAGGTTATCAAAAGCGGTAGCATTCCACCTGCTTTCCAAGATATACCTGTTCCGGTCTTACAATACCTCGCTGGCTCAACCAACTGATCTCCAAAATGCCTATAACGCAGCTATCGAAGTGATCAATAATCAGAGCAAATATGGTGTTGCCTTGCAACAGGATTTCGGTACTGTGCATGCTCAAAGTAGTGAATACAACCGTGAAATACTTTTTGCTGCCGAGCGTATTCCGCTTAATCAACTCAACAACGAATATCCAAGTGGCGGCCCAAGCGGAATTGGTGACAGGGAAAATATGGCTGCCCCTTGCTTTACCAGTAACTACGAACAGCCTTTGCTGCTAACACCCACGAATGCAGACATAATCGGGGGACGGCCTTTCGATTTTCAACGGCCCTTACGAAAGCTTGCGCCTACACGCTGGCTGACTGAAACAGCATTTGCTGACAAAACCAACGACAGCCGTTATCACAATTCGTTCCGTACACTGTATACCGCGCAAACACAAGATCAGCCAGGCACTGCTGCATACACTACCTTTGTAAATGGCCTTGCTGCCTTGTCACCTCCGCGTGCAATTGGCGACACAGCATTTTACCTGGCAGACTCACCCGCACAAGCCGCAACCATGACAGGAAAATACTATCGGGTGTATTCTTCCGCTAACTGGTATAGCAACCAACTATACCCAGGACCGCCAGCACCTGGCAATGTGGTGTTGGTTTACCCTTCATTGAAAAAATTCAATGACTCCCAGCGTGCCGCACCTAATGATGCATCGGGAAGACCAATGCCTATTTTCAGATTATCAGAAACCTATTTGAATGCTGCTGAGGCCGCCTTTCAGTTAGGTCAATTGACTGAGGCTGCTAACCTGATCAATGAAATCAGGAGACGTGCTGCGTACCGTCCGGGACTGGATGCCACCACACTCAATAACCGCAGGTTAGCGATGGAAATTGGCACAGGTCAACTTTCATTGGATTTCATTTTGGACGAACGTGCCCGTGAGCTTTGTGGTGAACTCCTACGCTGGGTTGATCTGGCCATGAGAGGGGATAATGTTTTTTTGAATCGCGTGAAACTGAATGAGGATGTATTGGCCGCTAACCGGGTAACAGCCCAGCACAGGCTCCGTCCGATTCCACAAAATCAACTCGATGCCATCAGTGATCCTGAGAAAGGAAAATATCAAAACCCTGGTTATTAATGTCAACCAAAACAATACTGTGAAATGAAGACAAGAAAAATTATATTGATGTTGATGATACCCGCAATGATGCTGGGGCTCATTGTTGGGTGCGACAAAGAAGATGAGGCCATTACCTACTCCATGACAGACGTGAGTTCGCGGATTACCGGGTTAAGTAATTCTCAGATTGGAGCCGGTCAACCCTTAACTGTTAATGGTTCAGGACTTGATGCCTTAGTAAGGATCATGGTTGGCAACACAGCCATTCCTGCAAGACAGTTCACAAACGTTTCTGCATCCAGTGTTACATTTTCGATCCCATCGAATGCTCCTCTTGGAGACAATCAGATCCTCTATGTATTTCCAGGCCCTGACCGGGGGTTTGGTGAGGTGGAAATTGTTCCATTGCAGGTAGCCAGCGGCTTTACTCCCTATGCAGCCGGCACTGGTGAAACAGTAACAATCACAGGACTGTTGCTGGACTTGGTAGAAGAAGTTAAACTCGGAGCTGTTTCTGCTACTATAGCTTCTAAATCTGCCAATACACTGCGGTTCACTGTTCCGGGCGGTATAACCACAGGGCCAATAACCCTCATCAGCCCCTATGGCACTACCACTACAGCGGCTCTTGCTACTCCAAACTTAACTGCGTGCGAAACTGCGCCAGCAAATTCGGATTGTTCTCCGGGTGTTAACCTGAATGCCGGCTTTGAGCTTGGTGATGGAGACAATTTTACTAACTGGAATAAATTTAATGGCGGAACGATCATGTTAGCAACAACCGTTGCCGGTGAGGTCTTTGCAGGTTCAAGAGCGATGAAGGTGGTACGGGATGGTACACTTGCTTCAGGGGAATGGAGAATCCAACTCGCTTCTGATTTGACACCTATGGATGTGGGCGCCTCTTATACTGTGTATGTTTGGGCAAGAGCGACCAATGCGGGTGGAAGCATGCGGGTATCTACCGCCCCTACAGCTCTTTATACAGGTAACCAAGACGTGCCAACCACCTGGACGCGTCTTGCCTTTACCTTTACCGCCAATGAAACCCCTGCAAGAGTTGTGCTTGATATGAATGGCAACCAAACAGTTGCCACTACTTTTTTCATTGATGATGTAAAACTTATCAAAAACTAGTATCAGATTAATAACTTAAAATTCAGATGTCTATATTAAATCAATCGGGTGTCTCCACCCGATTGATTTTTTTAAAGCGTTTCCGCATGCCGGGTATTTAATGATTTAGATTTATGAAGAAGATGAGCATGAAAAATACCAGCTTATTAACCATTCTACTTGTGCTGTGTATCCTGAGTTTAAGCCCGGTAGCACACGCTCAAATGGCAGAAGGAAAATGCAGGTTTCTGGGCAACGTGATTGCCACATCGATCCCTTCAGATTATACCCTTTATTGGAATCAGGTGACTCCGGAAAATTCAGGTAAGTGGGGCTCTGTGGAAGCAACCCGTGATGTGATGAATTGGAGTGGTCTGGATAATGCTTACAACTTTGCTAAAAATAACGGCTTTCCTTTTAAGCAACATACCTTCGTGTGGGGACAACAGCAGCCCAACTGGATTGCCACATTGCCACCGGAAGAACAACGCGAAGAAGTGGAAGAATGGATCAAGTCTTATTGCGAGCGATATCCGGATACCGATTATATCGATGTGGTGAATGAACCGTTCCATGCCACCCCTGTTTACGACCAGGCTCTTGGATCGGGTTGGAACTGGGTGATCTGGTCATTTCAAAAAGCCCGTCAATATTGTCCGAATGCAAAGTTGGTACTTAACGATTACAACATTATAAGTAATTCCAGCGCAACGGATGCCTATATAGGATTAATCAACTTGCTAAAAGCTGAAAACCTGATCGATATTATTGGTGAGCAGGGACATTTTTTAGAGACCACCGATAACGCCTTGATAAAATCCAACCTGGATAAACTCCATGCTACCGGAATTCCGATCCACATTTCAGAGTATGATGTAAACATTGCTGATGCCGTGGCACAGCGTGATAAATACAGTTCCCAGTTTCCGGTATTATGGACTCATCCCGGGGTGCAAGGCATTACGTTATGGGGCTATCAGCAGGGAGCAATCTGGAGACCGGATGCATACCTGATCAATTCCCTGACCGATGGCAGCAAGCGGCCGGCCCTGGTGTGGTTAGAAAATTATATACAAACTGCCCCTGGCGGAACATTCTGCATTACCACGTCAATAAATGAGGACGTTGACACAGGGTTTAGTCTTTACCCCAATCCTACCCATGACGGAAATGTCAGGTTAGAAATTGGCCAGGGTAAACATGAACTGGTTGTAAAAGATTTATACGGACGCCACATCACACGCATGGAAGTATCGGGTGGTGAGCCCGTCTTACTCCGGTTGCCTACTTCTTCCAACGTGTATATCCTCCAGGTTTCAACGCTCGACAAAACTTACTTAAAAAAAATCATTGTGAACTGATAACGATGAGTTCATTTGTTGTACCTGAAAAAATTTACACGTGACCTAAAGGAGTGAAAGCCGTCAGACGCCTATGCGGTGGTATTATTAATTAAAACCCGATGAACAGGAAATTCTATTTCATACTTTTCTTTCTCCTGGTTTCCGAATCTGCAATTTGCAAGGTCACCCTTCCGAAGTTGATCAGTGATGGAATGGTTTTGCAGCGCGATGCTGTTCTCAAAATCTGGGGGTGGGCGGACGTCAATGAAAAAGTAACGGTGGCCTTTAACGGTAAAAAATATTCCGCTACTGCTACACCTGAAGGCAAGTGGTTTGTCATGTTGCCTGCCCTGAAAGCTGGCGGACCTTTCCGCATGGAAATAAAGGCAACCAACACAATCACCGTAAACAATATTCTCATTGGCGATGTGTGGCTATGCTCCGGCCAATCAAACATGGTGCATTCATTAAAATTGCACCAGGAAAGATATGCCAGCGAAATCGCGCAAGCCAATAATCCAAACATCAGGAATTTCATAATACCCACAGCCACTAATATGAATGGCCGTGCTGAAGATCTCCAAAATGGAAGTTGGAAAGAAGCAAATCCCCAGAATGTGATGGACTTCTCCGTGGTGGCCTACTTCTTTGCAAAGAAACTGTATGAACAATATCACATCCCGATCGGAATCATCAACGCCAGTGTGGGAGGATCACCCATCGAGGCATGGACGAGTGAAGGAGGATTAAAAGCGTTTCCAGAAATTTTAAGTACGGTTCAGAAGAATAAAGACACCACGTATGTCAACAGTACAAATCGGGCAGCTCTTGCTGTTAGTAAGGAATGGGAAAAAAGACCTGTGATGGATAAAGGTCTCACGGAATCCAAACCCTGGTATGATACAACGTACGTTCCGAAGAGTTGGCACACCATTAATGTTCCCGGCTATTGGGAAGACCAGGGCATCAGAAACCTGGATGGTGTGGTATGGTACAGAAGAGAGATCGACCTGCCGCCCTCTATGGCTGGATCATCCGCAAAGATTGCACTCGGCAGAATAGTGGATGCCGACTTCCTCTATATAAACGGTGTGTTAGTTGGTAACACGGGCTATCAGTATCCGCAACGGAGATACAACGTGCCCGCAGGATTGCTGAAAGCAGGAAAGAATACTTTCGTAGTTCGCGTGATCAACAACGGAGGTAAAGGAGGCTTTGTGCCGGATAAACCTTATTACCTGTCGGTTGGAAATCAAACCATTGACTTGAAAGGATACTGGCAATACAAAGTCGGTGAAGTTTATGAACAAAAAGAAGCAGGTGTAAATGCAATCGCTGCTCAAAATCAACCAGCCGCTTTATTCAATGCGATGATTGCACCGTTCACTCAATATGCCGTAAAAGGAATTGCCTGGTACCAGGGTGAAAGCAATGCCGGAAGAGCGGAAGAATATAAAAAATTATTGCCCGCGCTGATCGCGGACTGGAGAAGTCAGTGGAGACAGCCCGAACTTCCTTTTA
>CAZNRJ010000060.1:0-4539 GCA_964574945.1 uncultured Ohtaekwangia sp.
AAGTTTACCCCGGTCAAGCTCCAGAATCTCGTTTGCAACGTTATCCAGGAAGTACCGGTCATGCGTAACCATCAATAAGGTAATCTGCTGACCCGCGAGGTAAGACTCAAGCCATTCAATAGCCTCTAAGTCCAGGTGGTTGGTGGGCTCATCCATTATAATGAGATCAGGCTCAGCCAATAACATTTGAGCTAAAAACACCCGCTTCCGCTGACCGCCTGATAGTTCATCAAACTTTTGATCCAAGTCAACAATACCCAGCTTACTGGTGATCATCTGAACCTTGGCATCATAGTCCCAGGCATTGTATTCCTCCATCAATTCGAGTACACTTTGCATGCGCTCGGGAGAAGTATTTGCATCGTGAATACATGCTTCGTATTCTTTTACAACAGAAGCGACTTTATTATTCTTATCAAAAATAATTTCGGTGACAGTTAGGTGACCCGCTACATTTGGCTGCTGAGTCAGGTACCCAAGCTTAATTCCATCCCGAATGCTGATCACACCCTGATCGGCTGCAAGCTGGCCGGTAAGAATTTTGAGCAGAGTGGATTTGCCCGTACCGTTCTCGCCCACGAGCGCCATCTTATCACCTTGCGAGATGCCTAAGGTAATATCTTTAAACAGCCAACGATCATTAAATGATTTAGCGAGTGATTCTGCAGACAAGTAATTCACGAAAAATGAAAATTAGTCCGCAATTTAGCACAAGCCTTTCACCCTAAAGAATCAGGCTGGTAAATAATGGAATATTTTAAAGATTCACTGTAACGGTCAGCAACTTTAAGCGGTGCGCGATTGCTTTACATGGTAGCAGAAATAGCACAAGCCCAGTTGAAAAAATGCCGTAGCGGTGATGGCAAAAAATAATGACATATCCATCTTTTTAGTATTAAATATAAAGATAATATAAATGATGTTAAATATCCTAATATTCAGATAGTTATAGCTTTAAAATTAATCTAAGTAATTGATTATGAATTTGCTAAAAGAAATCCTTCATGAACATAGCAGGGCGCAAATGCTGAAGATCGTTAAGTATGTTGGCAGCGATGCCAAGAGATTCGTTGAATTAGTTCAAGTATTCCTTACCGGACCTTATCGGGCAACACAGCGTGCCGCCTGGCCATTAAGCAATTGTGTGGAGCTACATCCAGAATTAGTTAAGCCCCACCTTAAAAAGTTAATTACTTTTTTGGCTAAAGCCGGGGAGCACGATGCCGTTAAACGAAACATTTTACGGTTTTTGCAATTCGTTTCAATACCCAAATCCCTTCAGGGCAAAACAGCCGATTTATGTTTTCAATTTTTAGAAAACACAAAAGAACCTACCGCAGTCAGGGTTTTCGCCATGACCGTTCTGGCAAATCTTGCCAAAGAAAACCCTGAATTAAAAAATGAAATCATTCCGGTAATTGAAGATCAAATGCCTTATGGAAGTGCAGGCTTTGTTTCGCGCGGCAAAAAAGTATTTAAGGAATTAAAGCGCTAATTGTTGCCATGCTTTGATTTACTGAAGGGATCGCGAAAGGCTCTCAATTAAATCATTAACCTGATTATGCTCTTCAACGGGTACCAGCCCGCGATAACTTGCTAAGGTTTGGATTGCCGCTTCAAGTTCTTTGTTCATGGCGAGCGTCAAACCAAGATTGAAGTAACCATTGGGGA
The DNA here is from genome assembly GCA_964574945.1 of uncultured Ohtaekwangia sp. Classification (GTDB taxonomy): domain Bacteria; phylum Bacteroidota; class Bacteroidia; order Cytophagales; family Cyclobacteriaceae; genus ELB16-189. The sequence goes on from CAZNRJ010000060.1 coordinate 1,672, forward strand.
ATGAAGGTTCAATCTCAATAGAAATCTGGTAGTGAACCTTTGCCAACGGGAGGTTGCCTATTTCGGCATAGACGTTTGCGAGGTTGTAATGACTTTCGAAATGACGGGGGTCTTCCTTTAGGCTCTTTGTAAAGCAATCGATGGCTTTACTGTGGTTCTTTCGTTCGGACTCAAGGATGCCTAAGTTACAATATGCATCTGCGACAGCATCCCCTTCCTTAATGGCTTTTAAGTATTGATCGGCTGCCCGGCTGTCTCCATGTTCATCAAGTAGCAGCGCCTCTTCGAAAACCGAAAGGCGGTTGAGGTTGACAACTTTGCCACCGGCAAATAAATTCAATTGCCCATGCTTTGGCTGCTCGCCTTTCTTTTTACGAACCGGCTTAAACCCGAACTTCTCAGGATTAGGAGTAGGAAATTGAATGACCTTGCCCATCGCGCAAAGGTAGCGAAAATCTCTTTTCAGGTGTGGGTTGGAGCCTACCCTACTTTTCTACGGGCAACTTTCTTAGTTGTCTCTTTTTCAATTTTTGCAGACTTGCCTTTAGCTTTTTCCATCGGCTTCTTTTTGGCCGCATCGATGCTTGCTTTCAGGGCCGTCATGATATCCACTACTTCCGGCACTTCTTCAGTCATCATCACAATTTCTTTACCTTCAATCTTAGCATCAATGATTGCCTTCAATGCATCGTAGTAGCGATCCTTCATCTCAATTTTCGAAAACTTCGTGGTCATTGAATCGACTAACGTTTTTGCCATCTTCAACTGTTCCTTATCCGTCTTTACTTCAATGAGTTGTGGTACTTCACTCATTTTTCTTATTTCATCAGGATATCGTAACCGATACATTAGAATTCCACCTTCCATGGGCGAGATTAATACAGGTGTCTCACGATCGCGAAGTACAACTTTCCCAACACCTACCTTGCCGCTGTCTTTCAGGGTTTGACAAAGTAACCCGTACGTCTTTGCTGCAATATCACCATCCGGGCCAACGAAGTAGGGTGTTTCAAACAGTGTATGATGCACTTCTGTTGAAGTCACAAAACCTTCTATCTCGATAACTTTCTCACTCTTCAGTTTAACTTTATTGAGATCCTCCTGCTCAACGATAACATATTGACCAGGCTCATACTGATAGCCTTTTACAATATCTTCAGCCTTTAATGGCTGCCCGGTAACTTTGTCTTTCTTCTCGTAGCTAACGGGGTTGTGACCATCGCGTGTCAGCAGATTAAAACTGATCGTTTGCCCCGTATCAATGGCGTTATAAATCCTTACGGGAATAGTGACTAACGAGAACTGGATGTGCCCCTTCCATATTGCCCTCATAAAAAAATTAGTTAGTTTAAAAAATGAAACTACAAGTCGCTAAGTTATTGATTATGAATTGCTTTTCAAATCAAATGTTAGAATTTTTCATGCTGATTCGGATCCTTAAAAATCCGGTCAAACAATGGCTTGAAATACGGGTCGCAAAATTTCGGAATACCCGTAGCATAATCCAGAATTTCCAGATCTTCAAATACCAATTGGTTTCTCTTTATGTTTCCCGCGCTACCCAAATCAAATAAATTCAGTACCCGCTGCGAGGTAAGTTGAGTTTCCCCGGCACTAACTGCCTTCAGATAGTTTACCTGGTATTTTGTCAGGCTGCGTGTTTGATTTTGAAACAAAGAAAGATGATCATTCAAAAGTTCATTAAAAGAAGTATCCAATATTTCCTCAGTTACTTTTCTGTCAGAGTTATTCCAGCAAATCCGGGCAAGGTATTGTACAAAATAAGAATGTGAGTCAACCAGCTCTGCTAATCTACGGGATGTATCGACCGATATTACTTTTCCCGTCTTTTCAAATTCTTTCGTAAGAAAGGATGTCCACTCAGCGACTTCAATCTTATTTAGAAACAGAATTTCCCCAAACCGGTAAAACGGCTGAGAAGAATGAGCAAATAATGTGGACATTAAGTGGCGCTTGCTTCCGTAAAGGCAATAAGATACTTGGTTGTGATTTTGCCAATATGAACGAAGTTTTTCAAGTACCGCTTTCCCGTCCGGCCATTCTGCAATCTTCTGAAATTCATCCATGCAGAAAACAAGCCTGGCCTTTCTATCCACTGCTATGCGCTGCGGCAGTTCCAGGATATCCTCTACATCATATTTTTTATTGGGAAGATCCAGCGAAATCTGGATTTCATCGTTCTCGCTAACTCCGTACTTCACATAAGGCACCAATGATTTTAATGACCTTGCCACTGTATCGACAACCTGTTGAAGTTTTGAATTGGTCTGCTGGAGCGTGGCCTTTAAAAAAGCAGCATAAAATTCACGTGAAGAACTTATTCCAAAACAATCAATTTGAATGCAAATCAATTTTCCTTTGAAGGTATCAACCGACCTGTTTACCAGCGAACTTTTACCCCACCTCCGTGGCGAGATTATGACAATACTTTGACCATCGCGAAAAGCGCTTTGCAGCCGTTTAATTTCCTGCTTCCGGTTGCAGAAGTTTTCGCCCGTAGAAAGCTCACCGTACTTGAATGGGTTCTTCATTACCTAAACTTAGATAATACAAATATAGGTAATTTATAATATCTAATATTAGTAAATTAATTATTGAAAACCTGTTTTTTAGGTTAAATTGAATACTTACGAGTTTAAGGACAACATCATTTCTTCTGCCATTCTTGATTTGTTATTTGAATAAATGGGGTGGCAATTCACCTGATTTATTACCAATTTTAAGGATGTCTTGGGCTAAGATCTATTCCGTTATCGGGTTAACATTCATCGTCTCATTGCAGGTAATGGGTCAGCAAGAACCTAAAAAACATTCTGCTGCCTATTATTTTGAGAAAGGAGAAGACGC
>CAZNRJ010000060.1:4549-4913 GCA_964574945.1 uncultured Ohtaekwangia sp.
TCGCTCATTTCAATGAATGCTTACGGTTAAATCCATATTACATAGAAGCTTATTATTCCCGTGCCCTTGCCAGGGAAAATATGGGCGATAAGCAAGGCGCACTCACGGATTACAATATTTATCTGGATGCAAAACCTGAAGACAAAGAAGCCCTGTTTAGTCGCGCGGTAGGGCGTTATAATTATGGGCAGTGGGCCGTTGCAAAAGAAGACTTTCAGAAATTATTAACGATGCCGGGTGGCGAAACCAATACGGTTTACTTTCAGTCCGATCAAAGTGGTGGTGGCGTAACCAAAGCATTTACTGCACAGGATGACCTTACCCCTACTATTCTCAATTACTTAGGATTGATTGAAACAAAGCT
>CAZNRJ010000060.1:4923-14238 GCA_964574945.1 uncultured Ohtaekwangia sp.
GAAGCGCATTTTGATTCTGCCATTAAACTCAATCCCAACAACGGAGACTTTTACCTGAACCGGGGAATGGCCAAACTTTTGGCGGGTGATTCCGCGGCAGCTAAATCCGATTTCAGCCAAACGGTTACACTCAATCCTGAAAGCAGTTTAGCGAAACATAACCTTGCGATCTTAACTTCTTCCCTGGATAACCCAATTGAGAAAGAGATATTACTAACCGAAGCAATTGAGAGTAATCCCCTGCCCTACTCGTATGCTGAGCGCGGAGCCCTTCGAATGAAAACCGGAAATCTTAACGGGGCATTGACCGATTATTCAGAAGCCATTCGATTGGATCCCACGGAAGTGGATTATTGGCTGAACCGTGGAATTGTAAAAGAACAAAGCAACGATGTGAAAGGAGCCATTGCCGATTATAAAAAAGTATTAGAGCTAAAACCTTATTACGAAAAGGGTTGGTTAAACCATGGTAATGCATCGGTAAAACTAAATCGATTTTCTGATGCCATTGAAGATTATACGGTTGCCATCACTTACTATCCTGAATATGGACTGGCCTTTTATAACCGTGCTCTCACGTATCATCGCATGGGTAAGAGAGATTTAGCGTGCAGAGATTTAACCTCGGCCACCCGATTTAAGATTGTGATTGAACAGAAAGTGGTTGATACTATTTGTAAGTAAACGTGTTTTAAACATTTGATTTTTAATCATCATGACCCTTACACCTGAACAAAAAGAACATGCCATTGAACTTATAGAAATGGGCAACCAATTAGATGCTGTCCGTTACTTACAAGAGACATTAGATATCACTTCTGATCAGGCCCTTATTCTGGCAGAAAAGTTAGAAGAAGAAACGAAATCAGATTTGGAGAAGGAGTTCGAGTCCTTGAAGGAAGAAATGCATAAAAAACCCGGTGTTAACGTTAGCCGCCTGGTAGGTGGTATTTTTATGAGCCTCGGTGCCATCATGCTGGTTATTGCAGTATACTTCCTGATTTCAAATTATCAGTTTTCAGAACGAGCTATTCCTGTAAAGGGTAAGGTGATTGATTATGATAGTTACCAAAGCAGGGATGACGATGGAGGTTCAACAACCATGTACACCCCAACCTTTCAATACGAGTTTCAAGGTAAAACGTATACGCACAAAAGTTCTACCAGCTCATCAAGCCGGAGTTATGAAATCGATGAGTTGGTTGATGTGCTTGTTGACCCCGAAGAACCAAATGAAGTATTGATCGACAGCTTTTGGGAGAAATGGTTTGTTTCAGTCCTGCTAAGTGGTATGGGTATTACGTTTACCGGGATGGGCTATTTGGCGTACCGTATTTTTGGGAAACAGGTTTAACTAAGGAACAGCTCTTTCAATCCTCCCACTGCCCTTCCGATCCGCGTAAGGTTATCTTCATAAATTCTTTCGAGAGCCGGTCGTGCAGCCCTTCTTCCTGCGTATAGCCTACAATTTTAATGAGGTCTTTATTAGCAGTTTTATTGGTGACGGGCGGGGTCATGCAACTCACGTTCATACCTGCTTTTTGCATGGCATACGTGCGATTGGTAAAGGCATTGTCGTTGTTTGTTTTGCCACAGACTTCAAAAGTTCTTTTGCTATCGTCCCGAATCACCTGCCAAACACTGATGGTCATAATTTTTGTATTTGTGTAAAGGTATTCGTTTAGGATATCACTCCTGAATGTAACCTGAGATTCATTACGCGTACAGATTCATCACAATCCGGGTTTCAGGTTTGTTCTCAGATAAGCAACCAAATCCAGTACTTCTTTATCTGTCAGGGTTTGTAATAATCCCTCCGGCATAAGGGATGTTGCTGCTGTTTCGCGCGACTGGATATCGGATTTATTAAGTACGAGCTGATCTTGTCCTATTACCCGCAATGTAACCTGACGGTCGTTCTCTGCAATTACATTTCCGCTGTAGGTACGTCCATCCCTGCTTGTAATCACCACCATTCGATAGTCATCCTGAATTTCACTGCTTGGCTCGATGAGATTACTAAGGAGGTAATCGATATTGGTTCGATTGGATCCCGTAATGTCCGGTCCGAGTTTTCCTCCTTCGCCATAAAGGGTATGGCAAGCACTGCATGTGCGCTGGAACAATGCCCTTCCATTTATAAGATCGGCAGAAGCTAAAGACTGATCCTTAAGCAAGTGCTGATATCGTTTATAGGCAACTGCCTTATCACCCGTGACCTGGTCAATCGGGCCCCACACTTCCACAAAACCATTGCCGACAACCCTTCGCAATTGCCGCGCAACATAAGCAGGCACAGCACTTTTCTTAATCTGTTCGTCCTTTATCGCCTGTGTAAGCAAACGGCCATAGACCGTTCGCGATGCCAATGTTTGAAGGGCTTCTCCTTGCTCGGGTGGACTCAATTTATCGAAGCCATCAATTAAAAGATGGCCAAAGGGTTCATGATCATAGGCAGCCATCGCCCGAATGGCATCAATCCGCAATTGAGGATCTTTGAATAATTCTGGAAGGATCGGTACCAACTCACCACTCTGTTTCGAAGCTAAATTTTTCAGCGCTGTTTTTCTGGATTCAACAGGTGAAGATTGATTTTTTAATTGGGTAAGAAATTTTTGTCTGGCTTCGGTATCGCCAAACAGTTGCGCGATTTCCTGCGCAAGGGCCGCCCCTGCTTTGTTGGATTTTAACTTATGATAAACTGGCTCCCAGTTATCCGGAGCCTGCACATCAGACCGGCCTTCAAGACCAGCGATCATTCCTTTCAGCATCGCAGACAACTGCTTTGGATTTTTCCCAAGCTCAGCTACCAGAAGTTTTAATGCATTCGCATCAACAAGGCGTCTTGAAGTGAATTCTGCAATCATCGGTATTTTACAGGCGCCAACCATGGCAATTGCTTTCTCTGGCTCTTGTTCTACCAAGCCTTCAATTCCATACCAAATCATTTTTGGAATATTGTGATCCTCTATATCCTTTGATTGTGAAATTAATCCTTCGGCAATAAGCCATTTTGATTTTGGATCCACTCGCTGAAGGGCAGCAGCCAGGTAAAGCCTCACCACTGCGGATGGATCGGAGTAACTCATCTTCACCATAACATCAATCGCTTTCGCGGATGCATTCATATCTTCACACAGCATTTGAACGGACCACGCGCGAACATATTCATCTTTATCTGACAAGGCCTTTAGCAATTCATCTTCTGTAAAACTCTTTGTGATATGCAGGGCCCACATCGCACGCATGCGATAGTCAGGGTTTTTATTTTCATTGAATAACTTTCTCAATTGTGATTCTGTACTTTCTGATAATTTTCCAATTGTAGCCCGATGCTGTAATATCACGCGTGCTCTTCGTGCATGCCAATCACTGCTGCTTGTTTGCAATCCGGCAAGTTGGTCATCGGTCATTTTCTTCAAATCAGTATATCGTCCTTCCCAATCTTCAGCCAAAGAACTTACAGGACTGATGCGAAATATTCTTCCGGTCTCTTTATTTAACACTTCTTTGCCACAGATGTCGGCATCATGCCAGTCAAGTACATACATATCACCCGATGGCCCCACTTCCATACTGAACCCGATCCACTGCGCATTGTTGGCCATCAAAAAATCATCGCCATGATGGGCTACAAACCCTGAGCCTTTTGGCTCCAACACATCAGAGAGCACAGCATGTTCATGAATATTGGCCATGAACAATCTCCCCTGGTGTACTTTAGGAAATGCATCCGATTGATAGATGCGTGCACCACCATGTGCTGACCGATGGCGATGATCAACAATGGTACTGATGTCACTGTATACATAAGGGTTAAAATGTTGTCCACCCTGGCGGTGATAAATCCCGCCTGGAACAACATGAAACAAATGTGGGATAACACAAGCCGTGATAAACAGTTGGCCTTTACTGTCATAGTCAATTCCCCACGGATTGCTGAAACCATGCGCTACAACTTCAAATCTTTTTTTAGTTGGATGATATCGCCAAACACCTCCGTTTATATCCACACCTTCGGCATCAAGCAGGTCTTCAGGAAAAGGTTCTTTCGGTTTATAGATTTTGCCTTTCCCGTTCGGTTTTCTGATTTTAGAAGGCGTGGCAAAACCTTCCAAACCATATAGCCATCCATCAGGGCCCCAGTGAAAACTATTTATAGTTTCATGCCGGTCGCGAATTCCCCAGCCGGTAAGCAGCACTTCAATATCATTCTTATCGGCAATGTCATCCCCATTTTTATCAGGCACAAAAAGCAGGTTGGGCGGTGCTCCCAGAAAAAGTCCATCAAAGCCAACCGCAATGGCAGAAGGAAAAGGGATTCCATCAAGAAAAACTTTGCTGCTATCTGCCTTCCCATCGTGGTCAGTATCTTCTAGTATCACAATCCTGCTATCACCAAAATTTGAAAACCCACTACCCCTGGATTCATAGTCACGGTTTTCAGCAACCCATAAACGTCCGCGGTCGTCCCAGCAAAAAGCAATCGGCTGTGTGATCATGGGTTCTCCCGCCCAGGCATTGGCTTTGAACCCATCCATCAACGTCATGTTTTCAACAGCTTCCTCCGGACTTAGAAATTTTGCCGCAAGACCCTCCTCTTGCGCAATGTTCCATAACGATGCCGTTGAATACATGGAATTGCTTCCGATGTATTCATTCCACAATTCAGTAAGCGCAACATCGTTTAGCTCACCTATATAGGCGACCACCTGATGCCGGATAATTTCCGTTTCCCCTTCTTTAATATGCCAGTCACCCATTCGGGCACGAACAGGACCAATACCCAACTGCCCATCGACTCGCCAGGGTTGTGGAAAGTCGGTGTTCTCGGGATGATCGAAAATGGCAACATGCGATAGGTCATTACGTCCTTCTACCTGCATGGCAACATCCATCCACATAGAGCGTTGCGTATCAGCTTTTTGACCGCGTTGCCTTGCTGCATTAACAGCATCACCTTTTATGCCTTCTTTCCAGGGCATCCGCAGGAACAAGCCACCATAATCAAACTCACCAATTGTTATATCGGTTAATGCTTTTCCCTGCCATTCGAGTTCAAGAAAAAATTTCCCTTGCCGCTCCTGCATTTTCCATACTTGTGTCTCCTGAAGAATTGGCTTACCGGCTTCATCCAACATTTCATAAACGGTTTGCCAGGAGACTTCCGTTCCTTCGGCTACCAATACATCCGAAGATACCTTCTTCCAATATTCACCTTCCGGATGATGAAAGAAATCACGGCCAATGCTTTTTTGCATTTCAGGAAATTTATCCTTTTGATAAAAATATTTGTGTACCGTGTCCATGGGGGCGCCTTTGCCATTGACTCTCGTAAATCCCCAATACAATCCTGTTTGATGTGTGTGATGGCCGGGACTGTATTCGGTGAGCTGGCCTTTGCCATCAGGCGCTGCAATAGGATGCAGGTAAGGCCTGAAATTTGGTTTAGCATTTTGTGTTACCAGAATTTCTGATTCGCCTTTACGGATAACCGAAAGAGTATTGGCCTCTTCATTCTGAATTATACTTAGAACTACAAACCCGTCACCAGTGGATTCCTTCTGCTTGGATGGATTGCACCCTGTCACCATTAACACTAACAAAATAAGGCACGGGATGGATTTGGGTGCTGAATAACAATTCATCTTAGGTGAGTTTAGGATTTTAAGTTATGAATTTTCTTTTACTTCTTCATACCTGAAGCTCTGTTGCGAAGGAGACATCCTTGTAGTGAACCAACTCAAAATTCCCTGCTTTATTTATTCATGCGTTTTGTCTTTCACTTTGCGCGGAGTGCGTGAAGCAGGACCTCATCGGGAAAGGGAGGTACACACGCCTTATCATCTCTTAATGTGTCCGCAGGAAAACGTCTCTGCAAGGAATATAAAATGGATCGGATACTGCTGGCTCCTTAATCAATTCACCATTTCCTTCACAAACCGTATACAGCCATGTTTGTGTATGGGTTAGGTATCCGTTATCAGGCTTTAACTTTATATTCTTTTCGATTAATAGATATCTGATTTCATTCGATAACTCCTGAGTATCCCGACTAATACTTCTTTCCACTCCAGAATAAATGAAAACGACAATGCTATCAGAAATGATAGAATAATAAGTTGGTATCTGGGATGGATCATTGATAAATTGCTGGGAAGAATTTAATATATACACATCTGTCCTGTAGGGATTGGCGACCCAATCAGTAATTATAACTGTCGATTTAAGGTTGATATCATTTTCACTTACGTAGTGTATGATGGCTTGCTTGAGCGAATCATCCAGTGATATAACATAACTACTCTTTTTCTTTTGGCAAGAGATAATAGTTAGCAGCATAAGTAAAGCCGCCAGGCTTTTTAAGAGCGTGGATTTCGTTTTCATGTTATTTTGGGAAAAGACACCTCCATACAAGCCATTTACTCTTTTTGGGTAATGACACTTCATTTCTCGCTGGCCTTCTCGTTTAATTCTTTATAGGCAAGTATTATTTCTCTCAAATGCTTATTCTGTTTATGCAAAATCATAGAATTATAAATTTCAACACCTTCTATAATAGCTATATCATCTTTTTGCCTCTGTTCGGTGTTGTCACCGAATAGTGTATTTCATATAACTCCATCCCGTTCCATTACAAAAAACTGCCCCTAAACTATCGCTCCACACGAGATTTTAAGTTATGAATTTTCTTTTACTTCTTCATAGCTGAAGCTCCGCTACGAAGGAGACATCCTTGTAGTGTTTATAGTTTGTTCTTAATTTTGTTTTCACTTTAAAAACTCATTAGAGTTATTGGTTATCAGTTGACTCCTTTTCTGTCGCCATTTTAAAAGCACGCACCAGGTAGATAGATTTGCCTTTGTCGGGTATGAGCGATTCACCTTTTGTAATCCAGGAGATTCCAAAAGCCAATACGGCCACGGTTTCCATAAAGAAGATGAGACTAAAATCCCCAAACGCTTTTTGTACCGGGTTCACTACGGAGTAACGTTCAGTATCTGACAACGGCTTCTTACAATGTCCATGTACTTTTCTTTAAACTCGTCTGTCAGAAAACTGATTTTAATAAACTCAATCATTTTATCCTCCCGACCTAAAATACTTTTGAAAGCATTCTTTACTTGAGCCTCGTTCAGCTTGTACGCTATTCCTAATTGCTGAAAATCTTGTTTTTTTAGTTTTCTTTTTCTCCCGCTTATGGTTAACGCACTTTCGTCATCATCTCTTTCGTTGACGAGGTTAACATTTAAAAGATCGTATGCCGGTGATAACTGCCAACCCGTTCCATTATCAATAAGGCTGAAATTCTTTAAATGCATGTCATTGTTACAGGTAATGAAATTAAAGAGAGTCAGCTCAAACATTTTGACTAAATCCATCCCGGAATATGAATTGCTCAACTAATTTTCCTACGCGTTCCATACTGGATTTGTATTTGTCCTCCGTTAAAAGTTCGGAAAGCTGACAAAAATCCTCCATGTGAATTTTTTCACTTTCGGATCGGTCAACTCTTTTCGTGATATAAGAAAGCTCACCGCTGGCTAAGGGGATTAACGCATGTGGTACAGTAACAATCTTACAGATTTCAGCAAGATGCATAGTCAGGTCTTCCGTTTCCGGCATCTGCTTGTAATGTTGACCGGGAGGTTTTAGTATATATTCTCCCATCATCAGCGTTAATCTTCCGCGTCCTTTTTCAGTCTTTTCAAGACCTAAAGAAATTTTTGGTTGCACCCCGGTCATGATGCCCTGGCTTTGAACAATTTTTTTGGCAAGCTCTTTCATGTCCGCCAGGTTGTAATTCAGTTCCGGAGATTCTTTTGTGCCGAAAATTCTCAAGGCGCATTCCGGATGGTAATGCTTACCATTCTCCAGGTCTTCTTTATAGCAACCTAAGCACTTTGCCATAGCATTAGTCTTGTTTAATTACCTTAACTGCACCGATACAATCCCTGCATACGGTTAACAATAGCGTCATCCTGTCGCGCGGATTTATTTTCCAGGTTTCGATGGCCACATCTAACAACCATCCTTCAGGGATCAGTCCATCAAAAAACGGGAACATGGTTTTGCTGGTGTAAGCTTCTTGTTTTACCGGCAGGGTCTGGCTTACCGGTTTTGACTTTGGATCAGCGGCATACGCTGAATCATATTGAAACCGGTACCCGTCATCGGTTTGCTCAATTACTCCCGCCCGTTTGTCCTTGTAGTAAACGATTCCCCTCATATTATTTCAGTCGGATTACACCCAGTTTGGTTCCAAACAGTTGAAGTACCTGGTTCACTTTGTCCATGCGCAATGATTTTTTACCTTGTTCCAGGTCCCGGAGGAACATGAGGCCAACCCCTGCTTTTCTGGCGCATTCTACCTGAGTCAGCCTATGTTGTTTGCGCATCTGCTTTACAAATCTGATAAGGTCTTGTTCCATGATATTTTATATCATATATCATATACTTATATGATTATACAGTAAATTTATATTATAAATAATATAAATTCAAATTAGAGATTATATTTATAGTATTAATACTATAAATATGTTTTTTTTGAGCAAAAAAAGGAATTATGGTGAGTATAGGCTGGCCATAAAGTCTTTAAAAGAAGAATTTGGTGGCGATTAGTATGTTCTCAAAAACTCATTGAACACCAGCTACCAGGCTCCTTATCCGGTTCCAGCTACTAACATTATCAAATTGTATCGAATCAACCGCTGGTGTATAAACTTCAGGCTGCTTAAAAAGGTTGCTTCTGGTTTGGTGTTGTCACCGAACAGTGTACTTCATATAACTCCATCCCGTTCCATAACAAAAAACTGCCTCTAAACTATCGCTTCCTCGCGGTGTGGTAGAACTATGGGTTTGAAATATTTTTCTTTAAAATTGACCTAATAACAAATAATTTTTTTCACTGTTTCTCATTCCCTGTCAGCCTGACAACACCGACCGCAGGCAAAAAATCAATGTGGTGATCGGTATATCTAACTCCCCTCCGTAAGGTCCTGATTCGATGGTGGTATAGGAAACAATCGCTTTTCCAAAGTCGCTTCCTTTCCGAAAAAATCATCAACGTCCAACAACATGCAAGAAATTGACAAGGTCTTACCATTCGTTAACTTGATCTTCCAATAAAAAAAATAGCCAAAACCCATGATATCCATCCTTTTATCATACTTAGGAGGGGAAACAACTTTTATTACTTTATCGATTTCATTTAACCTGAACATTAGTGATGTATCCTTCACCTGATAGTGATAGATGTTGTGCTTGTTGCACAACTACTTTATAAATATAGTTATTGAGTTTATCTTTGGC